>JBCCTM010000390.1:0-2637 GCA_039198535.1 Pseudomonadota bacterium | reverse complement strand
CGGGCGGCGGCGTTTCCAGGCGTGATGGCGATCCCTGGACGACTTCTCTTCGGAATTTTCCGGCCAAAGGACCGACGTCTCGGTTCTGAATTCGCGGGCGTCGTTGAAGCCCTCGGCGCGGGCGCGAGCCGCTTCGCTGTCGGCGAGCGGGTCTACGGCTTCTCACCCAACCGCGGCGCCTCAGCGGATTACCTGGCGCTGCCAGAGACCGCCGCCATCGCGCCGCTGCCGGACGGTCTCAGCGTCGAGCAGGGGGCGGCGCTGCCCTTTGGCGGCTTGGCGGCGCTTGTGTTTCTGCGGCGGTTTGGCCGGCTTAAGGCGGGCCAAGCGGTGCTGATCAATGGCGCGTCGGGCGGTGTTGGGGTCTACGCCACGCAGATCGCCAAGGCGTATGGCGCGCGGGTGACCGGTGTGGCGGGTCCGGAGAAACAGGGGCTCCTGCGGGAGCTGGGCGCGGACGAGACGATCGATTACCGCGCGGTTGACATTGCAAAGCTCGCGGCGCGCTTCGACCTAATCTTGGACGCCGTGGGCGGGCTCACGCCCGCGGCGGGGCTTGGACTTCTCAAAGCGGACGGCGTGTTTCTGCCGTTGAACTACGGCTTGCCGGAGATCGGCGCCGCGCTGCTCAACGCGTTCCGGCGGCGGAAAATCAAGCTCGCCGTTAATGACGACACCGCCGAGGACCTCGCCACTCTGAGCGCTCTGGTGGAGCAAGGGGATCTCAAACCGGTGATCGATGGCGTCTACCCGCTCGAGGATGCCGCCGCCGCCCATGCGCGCGTCGAAAGCCGTCGGAAAACCGGCGCGGTGGTGCTGCGCCACTGATCGCCCGTTGGATCCGTCGCGATTAAGCGGGCGCGGCGCTGAGCTTCTTCTGCAGATCCCGCTTCACCTTCAGCGCCTTGGTGCTGAGCGTCTCGTCTTTTTGCTTGAGCAGAAACGCGTCGAGACCGCCGCGATGGTCTACCGTGCGAAGCGCCGCGGCGGACACGCGGAACCGGAAGCTCTGGCCGAGCGCATCGCTCGAGAAGGTGGCCTGGTTCAAATTCGGCAGCCAGCGGCGCCGGGTTTTGATGTTCGAATGGCTCACGTGATTGCCGGTTTGCACGGCTTTGCCAGTGAGTTCACAGCGACGGGACATCGTCAGCCTCCCAATGCCCGACGCCCGGGCCTTCTCCGTTGAAGCGCTGGACCTATTCCAGAGCGCGCGCCGAGGTCAAGACAGGCGACGTCCCGTCGCGCTGATAGGACAACTGGAACCGCGGACGCGCGCGTGGCGTAGGGGTCAGCTTTTGCCCAGAAAGGCCCGCAACGCGCGGCTGGCGGCCACCTCTGGCGTCACCTCGCCGGCATCCACCTCTTTTGACAGGCGCTGATACGCGGCCCGCGCGGCGGCGTCTTGATCGAACGCCTCCACCAGGCCGCGCTCGATGGCGTATCGCAGCCAGCGGGCCGCCTGCTCCCGACGTTTGCCCGCCCGCCACCCTTCCGCCGCGCGCCAAGCGTCGATCTCGCCCAATCGCCGCCACGCCTCCTCGAGCCCCTCGCCCGTATGGGCCGAGACCGGCATCGCGGACGGGCAGCCTTCAGGATCGCCAGGACGGCTGCGGATCAGGCGCAGCGCGCCGGCATAGTCGGAGACCGTGGCCCGCGCCGGCCCCGCCAAATCCCCATCGGCTTTGTTCACGAGGATCAGATCCGCCAGCTCCATAACGCCCCGTTTGACGCCCTGAAGCTCATCGCCGCCCGCCGGCGCGATCAACAGAACGAACAGATCCGTCATGTCCGCCACCATCGTCTCCGACTGGCCGACGCCGACGGTCTCCACCAGGATCACGCCATATCCGGCGGCCTCGCAGAGCAGGATGGCCTCCCGCGTGCGGCGGGCCACGCCGCCTAGAGCCGCGCCGGCGGGCGAGGGGCGGATATAGGCGTTGGGATCGCGGGTCAGGCGCTCCATGCGGGTCTTGTCGCCGAGGATCGAGCCGCCGGTGCGGGCGGAGCTTGGATCGACGGCTAGGACGGCGACTTTCTCCCCCGCGCCCGTGAGGAGGCCGCCGAAGCGTTCGATGAAGCTCGATTTGCCGACGCCGGGCGCGCCGGTGAGGCCGATACGCCGCGCGCCGCCCACATCGTCGCGGAGGATTTCCAGCAGCCGCTCCGCCGCCACCCGATCATCCGCTCGCCGAGACTCGACCAGCGTTATCGCCTGCGAAAGCGCTCGGCGTTCCCCTTGGCGCAGGCGGTCCGCCAGCGGCTGAGGCTCGGGAGCGGGCCTCATGGCGTCCGCCAGCGCGTCGCCGAGAGAGTTTGAAACGTCCCCGAGGGTCCGAAGATCGCCGAGCGACACTTCGCGCCGAGCGCTGACGAACCGCGGCGCCAAACTCCCGCCGTCTTTGCCGCCGAGGCCTGCTCATGCGCAGGATTTCGCCCTGATCTCACACCGCCATCCTTCACCTGAGGAGACCGCCGCCGATGCACGACGTCGCCCGCAAACGCAAGCCCCAGCAGCGGCCCGCCTGGACAACCGGCGCTCGGCGGCGCGCGAGTACGCCCCGCGCCACGCGCTTTCCGGCGCGATCGTTCTTCGCGGTCGCGCTGGCCGGCGCTGCGCTGGCGTTGGGGCCGGCGCTG
>JBCCTM010000389.1:0-2684 GCA_039198535.1 Pseudomonadota bacterium | reverse complement strand
GAGATGGCGGGCGAAGATTTGGCGGCGTTCGACGCTGTGATCGCGCTCTCGCCGGCCGCGCACCGCCGCGCGGTCGATTATCTCCGGGACACGGACGCGGTGGTGGAGCTGTGGGGCGTCGAAGACGCGACGGCCGCGGAAGGCTCAGATGCCGCCCGGCTGGAGGCCTACCGTAAAGCGCGAGATCTCCTTCGAGAGAGGATCCAGGCCCGTTTCGGCGTCGCCTGCGAGCCCGTCGCCGACGCGCCATAGCCGCGCCGCGGCGCGCCCGCTTGCCATTCCGCGCGGGCGGCGCCATGTCCCTCCGCAGAGATCGACGCCGCAGCCGCCCGCATTCTCGCTTCGAAGCGCCCCACTCGCGCCGGGGCGGGATGACGGAGGACGTGGCGTCCCGCGCGACGGGCGCGCAGCAAACCAAAGCAAGCCGTAAGGCGCGCTGGGCCTGATCCACAGTGAGAGGCCTCCGCCGCGGACAAGGAGTATCGACACAGCATGGCGAAAGAAGACACCACGCTGGAATTTCCCGGGGTCGTCACCGAACTGCTCCCCAACGCCACCTTTCGGGTGGAGCTTGAAAACGGCCACGAGATCATCGCCCACACCGCCGGTAAAATGCGCAAGAACCGCATCCGCGTGCTGGCGGGCGACAAGGTGCAAGTGGAGATGACGCCGTATGATCTCACCAAAGGGCGGATCACCTACCGCTTCAAGTGAGCGACGGCGTGCGCTTGGATGACGTCGTAACCGCATCGCCGTCCGACATTGGCCGGGCGCAGCCTCTCATTCTCGCCAGCGCATCGCCGCGCCGTCTTGAGCTGCTCGCCCAGATTGGAGTGACGCCGGACGAGGTGGCGCCGGCGGACATTGACGAGGCGCCGCGGCCGGGCGAAGCGCCGAGAGCGTACGCGGCGCGGCTGGCTTCCGAAAAAGCAGACGCTGTCTTGTGCCGCCGACCCCGCGCAGGCGATCTGCTGGTGCTGGCGGCGGATACGGTGGTGTTCGCCGGTCGGCGCATCCTCGACAAACCGGGCGACATCGAAATCGCCCGGCGCACGCTGCGGCTCTTGTCGGGACGGAGACACCGGGTGGCCACCGCCGTGGCGCTCGTCTCCACCCGTCGGCGTTGGACACGTTTGGTCGAGACGGTGGTGCGCTTTCGCCGGCTCGATCAGGATGAGATCGAACGCTACCTCGCCAGCGGCGAATGGCGCGGCAAGGCGGGATGCTACGCCATCCAAGGGCGCGCCGCCGCATTCACGCCGTCCATCAACGGATCCTATTCGAATGTGGTGGGCCTGCCGCTGGCGGAGACCGCAGGCCTGTTGCAGGCGGCCGGCGTCGCCATGGGACCGCAGATCGCCGAGGACGGGGCCCCTCAGGCGCAGAGGCGTCCATGACGCGACGCGGAGCAGCGGCGCTCATCCTGCTCGACGCGCCCGCGCCGGGCGTCGAGGCGGCGGCGCTCCTCCGCGGCGGGGCGTTGCAGGATCTGCGCGTTGCGCGTCCCGCCATGGCGGCGTCTCCAGGATCGTCGCCGGCACCGGAGGCGCTTTATCTCGCACGGGTGCTCCGCTTGCTCCCCAAGGGCGAGGCGGGCGACGGCGCGGCGATCTGCGCGCTCGGTCCTGACCAAGCTGCGCCGCGCGCTTATCTGCCGAGGCCGCAAGGGCTGCGCGAGGGCGATGCGGTTCTCCTTGAACTTCGCCGTTGGCCCACCGACGGCAAAGCGTGGCCTGCGACACGACGGGTCACGCTCCGAAGCCGGCGCCTGGCCCTGACGCCAGGCGCGCCGGGCCTCAACATCTCCCGCAGCATAAGCGATGAAGAGACGCGCGAGACGCTGCGCTCCGCCCTACGCCAGGGGCTAGAGGGCGCTTCTGAGGCGGAGCGGGTCGGCTGCGTCGCGCGCTCGGCGGCGGCCACGCGGCCGTCGGGGCTCGCGGAGGAGGTGGCGTGGCTGCACGCGGCGTGGCGCGCGATCTCAGAGGCCGCGCGGAAAGGCGGCGCGCCGCGTCTGTTACGGGCGGCCCCGGGCCCGTGCGCCTTGTTGCTCCGAGACGGCGCGGATCCGCTGCGCCCCGAGGCCGCTCTGGCCGTCTCAACGCGCTCCGAGCCGCGCCTCAAGGGCGCGCTCGAGGAAATGCTGGCGCCAAGCGATCCCGCTTGGGACGCGATCGACGCAGCGCTGTCGGAGGCGGAGCGGGACCCCTTCGATCGGGCCGACATCGCCAATCAAGCCTGGGCCGCGCTCGCGCCGACCCAAGCGCTGCCCGGCGGCGGCGCGCTGCATCTCGAGCCGACCCGGGCGCTCGTGGCCGTGGATGTGGACGCGGGCGACGCCAGCGCTCTCACGGCGGATCTCGACGCCGCAAGCGCCCTGCCTCGGCTGTTGCGGCTGCGCGGCGTGGCGGGGCTCATCGCCGTGGATTTCATCAGCCGCGCTGAGAAAGACCGGCGGCGCGTTGAACAAAGGCTCGTCGAGGGCTTGCGAGGCGATCCGGCGGCGACGGAGATCCTGGGCTGGACGGCGGGGGGCGTGTTGGAGTTGCGGCGCCACCGGGCGCGGCCGCAGTTGACGCCGGCCGACCTCGACGCATGGTTTGGCCCCGAGGGTTATGCAAACGCCGATCAAGGAGCGCCAAATGGCTGATCGGCAAGAAAGAGCGCGGGAAAGAGGCCGGGAG
>JBCCTM010000388.1:0-2688 GCA_039198535.1 Pseudomonadota bacterium | reverse complement strand
TCTCGACCCGCCGCAACATGCTGGCCCACGCCAAGGCGCTGGAGACGCTGATGGGGTTTGGCCCGGTGCTGCCCATGCGCTTTGGGATGATCGCGCCGACCGAGGCGCAGATCGCCCAGGCCATCGACCTCAAGCAAGACGCGCTACTGGAGCATCTCGCCTCCGTGGAAGGCTGCGCCGAATACGGCGTCACCATCGCTTGGGAACGGGCGGAGGCCATGCGCGAGGTGGTGGCGGCGACGCCGGCCTTGAAGACGGCCTATGAGCGCCTGGCGGGCCGCAGCGCCGCGGAGACGCATTTCGACCGGCTGGAGCTCGGCCGCCGCGTGGAGGGCGCTTTGTTCTCCAAGCGGATCGAGGAAGCCGCGAAGCTGACCGAGCGCCTGGCGCCCCTGGCGCGGGAGATCGCCGAGCGCGAGCCGGAAGAGGACATTCAAGTGCTGAAAGCCGATCTTCTGATCAAGCAGGATCGGGCGGCGGCGCTGTCGGCGCTGCTCGAGGAGATCGAGGCGGAGGCCCCGGGCCGGCTCCGCATCAAGCTGGTGGGCCCGTCGCCCGCTTACGCCTTTTCCAAACTGACGCTCGGCTGGGGCGACGCCGCGCCGTCCCGCGCGGGCGGACAAGGGGGGCCGGCCGCATGGGTCTCCTGACGACGCTGCTGACCCTGCCAGTGGCCGGCCCGATCAAGGGCGCGCTCTGGCTGACCGGCAAGATCCATGAGCAGGCGCTGCAGGCCATTAACGACCCGGCGGAGATCAAGCGGCAGATCTTGCGGCTCGAGCAAGCGCTCGAGGCCGGAGAGATCGATGAAGAGACCTACGAGGCGGCTGAGCTCGCGCTGCTGACCCGATTGCGAGAAACCCAGCGCGCGGGCCGCGCCTGACCGACGGCCTCAAGAACAAGAACGTTGGATCGATGAACGACACGCCGACACCGCCCCCCTCCGCGCCCGGCGCGCCGGCCTCCAAGCCGGTCGCTCCGCTCCGCCGCGTTGTGGCCGGAGCCGCCCCGGCGGATGTGGACCGCGCCGTGGTCCGCCTCGACCCATCGGACATGGCGGCGCTTGGCGTGCGTTCGGGCGATCTGGTGGAGCTGAAGGCGGAGCGCCGGACCTACGCCCGGGTGCTGCCGACGCCGACCGCGCGGCGCGGCGAGGGTTTGGCGCTGGTGGACGATGTTCAGCGGCGCAATTTGGGCGCGGTGCTGGGCGCGCCGCTGACCATCTCCGCGGCCATCGCCGAGCCCGATAAGAGCGTGCGTCTCTCCCTATCCTCCAGCGCTGGCCAATTGGACGCCGCGCTGGCCCGCCGGCTGTGCGCCGCTTTGGTGGACACGCCGGTGGTCACGGGCGACGCGGTCCGCATCCGGCTGACGGACGGGCGAGCGTTGGAGACCGTCGTCGTGGAGACGCGTCCGGAGACGCGCCAAGACGCGCTGCCGAAAGACGCGTCGCCGGAAGGCGCGTTGCCGGAAGAGGCGTCAAAAGAAGACGCGCCGGAAGAGACATCGGACGGGGCGCGCGCCGGCGCGGTGATGATCACCGCCGCCACCGCGCTCACCCTCATCCCGGACCGCGCCGCGCCGGACGGCTACGCTGCCGCGGCGGGCCTTGATCGCCAAATCGCCGCCGTGCGGGAAATGGTCGAGCTGCCCATGCGGCGTCCGGACTTATTCGACGCCCTCGGCGTGGCGCCCCCCCGGGGCGTGCTGTTCACCGGCCCTCCAGGCTCCGGCAAGACCTTGCTGGCCCGGCTGGTGGCCGAGAACGCCGGCGCGCATTTCCAAGAGATCAACGGGCCGGAGATCGTCTCAAAGCACTATGGAGACAGCGAAAAGCGGCTGCGCATGTTGTTTGAGACGGCGGAAAAGCGCGCGCCCAGCGTGATCTTCATCGATGAGATCGACGCCATCGCGCAGCGCCGCGACGGCATGGCCGACGACCGCCAGCTGGAAAAGCGGGTGGTGGCCCAGCTTCTGACGCTCATGGACGGCATGCGCGAGCGCCGCGGCGTGGTGGTGATGGCCGCCACCAACCTGCCCGACGCGCTCGACCCGGCCCTGCGTCGCCCTGGCCGCTTCGACCGGGAGATCGCCTTCACGCCGCCCGACCCCGCGGGCCGCCGCGCGATCCTGGCCGTGCACAGCGATGGCATGGCGTTGGGCGATGATGTGGATATGGAGGCGCTGGCGGAGGCCACGCCGGGGTTCGTCGGCGCGGATCTCGCGGCTCTGACGCGGGAGGCGGGCGTGGCCGCGCTGCGGCGCCTGAGGCGGCCCGATGGCGGCTATCCGACGGACCTGTCGAAGGCGACGGTGTCCGCGGCCGATTTCGAGACGGCGCTGGAGCATGTGGGCCCCTCCGTCACCCGCGACGTGCAGGTGCAAACGCCCGTGGTCCGCTGGTCCGACGTCGCGGGATGCGAGGAGGCCAAACAGGCGCTGGCCGAGGCCGTGATCTGGCCGCGGCGCTATGCGTCGGCCTTCCGCCGGCTTCGGCTGGAGCCCGTGAAGGGCGTGCTGCTCTCCGGCCCGCCGGGCGGCGGCAAAACGCATCTCGCCCGGGCGCTGGCCACCGAGGCGGGCGTCAATTTCATCGCAGTGCGCGGCGCGCAGCTGCTCAGCCGTTATTTGGGCGAGAGCGAGCGGGCGGTGCGCGAGCTGTTCGCAAAGGCCCGCCAAGCGGCGCCC
>JBCCTM010000387.1:0-2706 GCA_039198535.1 Pseudomonadota bacterium | reverse complement strand
GCCCGCCGCCGCGCCCCCGCAAACCACGGCCTCGAACCAGGCCGACGCCTTGCGGATGGCGGCGCGCACCTCCCCAACCCGCGACGCCACCGAAGTCTCGTTTTTCACACAAGATCATCCGGGTCTGTTCGCGCGCATGGCCGGCGCGTTCGCCCTGGTCGGCGCGTCGGTGATGGATGCGAGGGCCTTCACCACCCGAGATGGTATGGCCGTCAACACGTTCTGGGTGCGGGACTCCGAAGGCGGGCCCTATGAGGACCCGGACCGCCTCAATGAGACCATGCGGCGTGTGCTGGGCGGCGAGATCACCCCGAGGGACGCGCTGAAGTCGCGACGAAAATTGCGGCCAAGGGAGCGGCCATTCGAGGTCACGCCGAGCGTCAGCTTCGACAATGACGCCTCTGATCTGCTGACGATGATCGAAGTGAACTGCCGGGACCGCGTGGGCCTCTTGCACGATTTGGCGCGCAGCTTGGCGAATGAACACGTCAACATCGTCTCCGCCATCATCGCCACCTATGGCGAACACGTGGTCGACGTTTTCTACGTGAAGGACCTGTTCGGCATGAAAATCACCGCCCAGAGCAAAAGAGCCCGCATTGAGCGGGCGCTGTTGAGCGCCATCGACAAAGCCGCGCCGCCGTCCTAAGCGCAAGTCGCTCCGGCCCCAACGGCGACCCTATCGTCGCAGCGCGCCATTCTGGCGGGGGCGCGCTTTCTTGGGGCGCGGGCGGCGTTCGGTGGGTTAGGAGACGGCGCTTGGGCGTATTTCAGGCGTTTGCCACGGTCAGCAGTTTGACCCTCGTCTCTCGCGTCACAGGGCTCGCGCGCGAGATCATGATCGCCGCGCTGTTGGGCTCGGGACCCGTGGCGCAGGCGTTCTTCGTGGCGTTCCGCTTTCCCAACATGTTCCGCCGCTTCTTCGCGGAGGGGGCCTTCAACATGGCCTTCGTTCCCCTGTTCGCGAAGACTCTGGAAGGCGATGGCCGGGCGGCGGCGCGGGATTTCGCCGAAGAGGTCATGGCGGGGCTGTTCGCCGTCCTCGTGGTTCTTACGCTCGTGGCGCAGCTGGCCATGCCTTGGGTCATCCTCGGCCTCGCCTATGGCTTTCGAGACGACCCTGAGAAACTCTCCCTGGCGATCCTCTACGGCCAAATCCAGTTCCCGTACCTGATGTTCATGTCGCTCATGGCGCTGTTTGGCGGCGTCTTGAACGGCTTTGACAAGTTTGCGGCGGCGGCGGGCGCGCCGATCCTGCTCAACATTGTGATGATTGCGGGAATGGCGCTGGCCGCCTCGATCGACGGCGATATCGGCCTGTGGTTGTCTTGGTCCGTCTTTGTGGGCGGCGTCCTGCAATTTCTGCTGGTGGCGCGGGCGGCGGGGAAGCTGGGCATGAACCTCTCGCTTCGCGCGCCGCGTTGGACGCCGCGGCTGAAGCGACTGGTGACCCTCGGAGCCCCAGGGGCGCTGGCGGGCGGCGTCACCCAGATCAACATCTTGATCGGCACGGTGATCGCGACGTTCTTCGACGGCGCGGTGGTCTGGCTGACCTTGGCCGACCGCGTCTATCAGCTGCCCCTGGGCGTCGTGGGCGTCGGTATCGGCGTGGCGCTGTTGCCGGAGCTGGCGCGGCGCGTGCGCGCGGGTCAGGCGGCGGAAGCGGAATTGGCGCTCAGCCGGGCTGTTGCGCTGTCGATGTTCGTAACGCTGCCGGCGGCGGCGGCTTTGGTCGTCATCCCGAAAGAGGTGGTCCGCGTCCTGTTTGGCCGGGGCGCTTTTACGGAGGCCGATGTCCAGGCCACCGCCCTGGCCGTGGCGATCTTCGCAGTGGGCTTGCCCGCCTATGTGCTGATCAAGGCGCTCAGCCCGGCCTTCTTCGCCGTCGAGGACACGCGAACGCCGCTGCGCTACGCGGTCGTCTCGATGATTGTGAACGTGGCGCTCAGCGTCGGCCTCGCTCCCTTTATCGGTTGGCTCGGCGTCGCGGTGGGCACCGTCGCTGCGGCCTATGTGAATACGATCTTGCTGTGGCGGGGCATCGCCCAGCGCGGCGGACCGCGTCTTTGGCGGGATCTGGGCGGCCGTATCCTGCGGATCGCGTCCGCGAGCGCATTGATGGAGGGCGCCGTCTCCGCCGCCGCGCTCTGGGGCGCGGAGTACGCGCTCGACCCTCTGCTCCGCTATCCCATGGTGCTCGGGCTGGTGGCGCTTGGGATCGCGGTCTACGCCGCCGCCGCGTTCGCCGTCGGCGCGGTGACACGAGTGGATCTTGCAGCGTTCGCGCGCGCACGGGCGGGCGGCGACGATGCGGCGTCCCGCGCGTCGCCGCCCCAACCGGATCTTTAAAGTAAGCCACTGCGCCTTGACGCGCGGTCCCGCCAGGGCGATCTGCAGAAGGCCAGAGAGCGCGCAAGAGAAACTTGGGAGAACAGGGAGATGGCGGACAGCATCGGTGAGAACGGCCATACGCCGCGGGTTTTTTCCGGCGTACAGCCCACCGGCGATCTGCATCTCGGCAATTATTTGGGGGCTGTGCGCGAGTTCGTGCGGCTGCAGGATGACTATGAGTGCCTCTATTGCGTGGTGGACCTGCACGCGCTGACCCTATGGCAGGAGCCTGACGCCCTGCGCCGCGGCGTGCGCGAGCTGACCGCGGCGTTCCTGGCCTGCGGCTTGGATCCAAAACAGAGCGTCATCTTCAAT
>JBCCTM010000386.1:0-2715 GCA_039198535.1 Pseudomonadota bacterium | reverse complement strand
TTGGTGGAGCCAAGGGGAGTCGAACCCCTGACCTCTTGCATGCCATGCAAGCGCTCTCCCAACTGAGCTATGGCCCCGAACCAAGCAGCGCAGCGCTTTGGGGGCGCTGCGAGGGGGTGGAGATAGCTGCGCGCGCTGGGCGGCGCAAGCCATCTCGTCAATCCCGATCGTTCTCGTCGTCGGCCGCTTCCGCTTCGCTCAGCTCGTCCAGCGAGACGTCGTCATCATCGTCGAGGACCGTGTCGTCGTCGTCATCGTCGTCGTCCACATCGTCATCTTCGAACTCGGCGAGGTCGTCGTCGCTGCTCCCCGCGTCGTCATCATCGCCATCGCTGGCTTTGACCGGCGCGGCGTCCTCATCGGTGTCGTCGAGATCGAGAACGTCGTCATCATCATCGTCGGCGATGGCGTCTTCGGCGTCTTCGGCGTCTTCGAGCTCCGCATCCTCCTCCGCGGCCGCAGGGGCTTTGGGTTTTGGTTCAGGCTCTTTCGGCACGATCGACGATTTCCCGCGGCGGGGCCGCGTGAACACATCCAAAGCGAAGGTTTCGCCGCATGCGGGGCAGGTGACGGGGTCGCGCATCAAATCGTAGAACCGCGCCGCGCAGCTGGGGCAGGCGCGCTTCATCCCCCATTCGGGTTTCGCCATCGAGGTCCTCTGGGTCGCTGAGAAAGCGGCTGACTGCCACGGCGGCTCGGCCAAGTCAAAAGAGCAAGTCAAAAGAGAGCGTCAAAACACGCGTGAAGCCGGGCGTTGAGCCGACGATCGGCGCGCCGCCACTGGAAAGAAGCGCCTCAAGACGACACGCGCCGCCCCACGACGCTCCACCGACGAGGCGAAGCAACCTGTTTCAAAGCGGAACTTGTGGCAACCTGCGACATAAAGATGCGTCAAATTTGCCAGAACTTTACAAAAATTTCGTGACCCATCTGGTTGTCCCTGTAATGTGTCTATGATTCGCGTTTATGTCCCTGCGCATGTATTGTGCAGAGCAAATGCATACAGGCGCCGGGGCAACGGCGCGGTGACACAGTGAGCGAGCGGGCAGCATCGATGCTTTATCAGTTCTATGAGATCTCCCATGCGGCGGTCGCGCCGTTGCGTCAGGCCGCTGTGGCCTCCCGCAATATGCTGACATCCAGCAGTAATCCGTTTTCGGGAACGCTCGGCGTCCGCGCCACAGCGGCGGCGTTCGACATGTTCGCGAACGCGACCCGCCGCTACGCCAAGCCGGAGTTTGGGCTGCATGAGACGGTCGTCGATGGACAGCGTGTCCCGGTGACCGAGCGCGTGGTCATGAGCCTCCCGTTCTGCGACCTGATCCGCTTCGAGCGGGGCGGGGCGGCCGCGGGGAAAGAAGACCAGCCCGTGATCGTGGTCGCGCCTCTGTCGGGGCATTTCGCAACGCTCCTGCGCGGCACGGTCGCTTCCATGCTCCCGGGTCATGACGTCTACATCACCGACTGGCGAGACGCGCGGGATGTGCCGCTGGCCGAGGGCCGCTTTGGTCTGGATGAGTACATCCAATATCTGATCGCCTTCCAAGAGTTTCTCTACAATGAAACCGGTGAGCGCGCGGCGGCCATGGGCGTCTGCCAACCGGGCGTGCCCCTGTTCGCGGCGGCGTCGCTGATGGCGGAGGATGACAACCCGGCGCGGCCTTCCGCGATGGTGCTCATGGGCAGCCCGATCGACACGCGGGTCTCGCCGATGGAGCCCAACAAGCTCGCCGAGACCCGGCCGATCAGCTGGTTCCGGGACAATGTGATCTCAACCGTGCCGTGGCCGCATAAGGGCTTCCTGCGCCGGGTCTATCCGGGGTTCCTGCAGCTCTCCAGCTTCATGGCGATGAATATCGATCGCCACATGGACGCCCATATCAGCCAATTCCGTAATTTGGTGCGGGGCGATGGCGAGAGCGCGGCGGCGCACCGCAAATTCTACGACGAGTATCTCGCGGTCCTTGATCTCTCGGCGGAATTCTACCTGGAGACCGTGGAGCGCGTGTTCCAGCGGCACGACCTGCCGCGGGGCGAGTTCGATGTGGATGGGCGCCCGGTGAAACCGGAGAAACTTCGCGATGTGGGTCTTCTGACCATTGAAGGCGGCAAGGACGACATCACAGGCGCGGGGCAGACGGCCGCGGCCCATGATCTCGCCACCCGCCTGCCGGATCGCTTGAAAGAGCATTACACCCACCCGGATGTGGGCCATTACGGCGTCTTCAACGGCAGCCGCTGGCGGTCCGACATTCAACCGCGCGTCGCGCGGTTCCTCGCCGACGCGCGGTGAGCGGAGCCGGTCAGGGGGCGAAGGGAAAAAAGAGCGACAGGGTGCGTCTGGAGGATCCGCGGGTTGTCGTGGAGGTCCGCCGGACGCGCGCCGCGCGGCGTCTTTCACTCACCGTGTCCCATGTGGATCGCACGGTTCGCGTGAGCGCGCCACCGCGATGTACGGACGCGGCGCTCCTCAAATTTCTCGAACAACACAAAGCGTGGTTGCGCGGCGCCCTGGCGGCGGCTCCCGATCTCTCTCCGATCGCCGATGGCGCGTGGCTTCCCTTCGCCGGCGCGCCGCTTTTCATCAAAGCGCATCCAGGGCGTCGCGGATCACGCCTTCTTCAGACCCGACTGGACCGGCGCGACGCCCGTGAGCACGGGCTGAGCGATCCGGCCGCGCCGTCTGCGACGCTGACCGATGACGCCGCGGAACAG
>JBCCTM010000385.1:0-2735 GCA_039198535.1 Pseudomonadota bacterium | reverse complement strand
GCGAAGGCGATCCCCGCGCTCCAACCGATCAACCAGATCAGCAAGAACGGCGCGGCCAGCCAACCTGGCGCGCTGTTGTTCTCTTCGCGAACGGCATCCTCCGGGCGCGTCGCCAGATCGGGCCGGGTTTCACCGGCGCGGAGCTCCCGCAACCGTTGTTCATGGGCCGCCTCGCGGGCCCGAGCGGCGGCGCCGCCGACGCTCGCCGCCTCTCGCGCGGCGCGGGCTTCTTCTTCAGCTCTCCGCGCGCGGCGCGCTGCGGCTTTGCCGCGCGACCGGATCGCCAGAGCCGCCGCGCCGAGCGCCACGACACCGCCGAACACCACGGCCGGCGCCGCCTCGCCCAGTTCGTCGATGATCCCTAAGACCCATTCCTCGATTGAGAACTTCGGGCCGCCGCTGGGGCCGCCGCCGGGGTCGAACGCCACCCCGAGCGCCACGGCCAGCGCCACCACCCCGAGGGCGGCCCAGATCCAGCCGCCGCCGCCTCCGTCGCCGCCGGAGCCTTGTGGTTCGCCAAAGCCGACGCGACGGCTCATCAGCCCGGTCCCCTCGTCTCACGCCGCCCGCATAGTCGCCCGCCCTGCGCCGGCCCTCGGCCGCGCCCGGGCTAAACCTTGCGGCTGTAATGGATCCGCCGCACGGAACCCGTGGCCGAACGCATCAGGATCGTCTCCGTCTCCAATCGATCGCCCACCCGCCGGGCGCCCCGTACGATCGATCCGTCGGTCACGCCGGTGGCCGCGAAGATCACGTCGTTGCGGACCATGTCCTCGAGTTCGTATTTGCGGTCGAGATCGGTAATGCCCGCCTTATCGGCGCGCTCCCGCTCTTCCGGCTTGCGGAAGGTGAGCCGGCCTTGGATGAAGCCGCCCATGGAGCGCAGCGCCGCGGCGGCCAAGACGCCCTCCGGCGCGCCGCCCGAACCCAGATAGAGATCGATGCCGGTCAGGTCGCTCTCCGCGCAATGGATCACGCCGGCCACATCGCCATCGGTGATCAGACGGATCTTGGCGCCCACGTCGCGGACCTCTTGGATCAACGGCTCATGCCGGGCCCGCTCGAGGATGCAGACGGTGATGTCGCCGACGCGGCGTTCCTTCGCCTCCGCCAAGCGCTGAATATTCTCCGTGGGCGACCGGTCAAGATCGACGGCGTCCCTCGGCACGCCCGGGCCCACGGCCAGCTTGTCCATGTAGACATCCGGCGCGTGCAGCATCGAGCCGCGGGGGCCCATGGCGATCACCGCCAGCGCGTTGGGCTGCCCTTTGGCGGTGAGCGTGGTGCCCTCCAGCGGATCGAGCGCGATGTCGACCTCGGGCCCGTCGCCGACGCCGACCTCCTCGCCGATATAGAGCATCGGCGCCTCGTCCCGCTCGCCTTCGCCGATCACCACGACGCCGCGGATGTTGAGCATGTTCAGTTGCGAGCGCATCGCGTCGACCGCGACCTTGTCCGCCGCCTTCTCATCGCCCTTGCCGATCTGCTGAAAGGCGGCGATCGCGGCGGCTTCGCTCACCCGGGCCAAACCCAGCGACAACAGCCGATCTTCAAATTCCACTTTCGTGTCTAAAATATCCGATCGTTCCATGGCCTCTCATCCTCCCAGCGCGCCCTCTCCGGCGCCGAATATCAATACGTGCAATATGCGACAATCATTCCATCCCTGGGAGAGAGAGACCAGCGGCGCGTCTTGACCGGGCAAATTCTTTATAACTTATTGAAATTAACCTGTTTCGGTCGCGTTTCGGTAAGGGATGTTAGCGTAGTGTGACGACGGTGACGGCAGAAAGGCCCGAGTCCAGAACTGCGAGGGCCGGGCTCACTCTCTCCGGCGCAGGCCCCGCTCCATCCGGAGCGCGCCTTCCTTGGGTGTTTCTCGTCCGCCTGAGAGAAGGCGCGCCGCCGCGGCGCGCCCTGGTCCGCCGGAGGGACCGAAACAGGGCCGCGACCGCGCCGCTCCCATCCGCCGCTCGGCGAAGGCGCCCACGCGTCGCGCTTTGTTCACCCGCCGCAACGGGCGTATACACGCGGCGACCCAGGGCGGCGACGCGCCCCAGGGCTTCGGGAAAGGGGGCGCCGATGGCGCAGGCGCGGGCGGTGGTGGATCTCGCCAATGTGGCGGTCATCGCCGGGGGGGCGATGCTGGGGATCACCTACATCGTCTCGCCGGACATCCGCCGCCAGGTGGAGGTCAATCTCACCAACCGGGCGGCCTGGTATTATCTCGGCAAATATGTGGAGCGGCCGGGCGACGCGGACCATGGCCCAGGCGGCTGGGAAGGCGCGCCGGAGGGCTGCGAGAAGCCCGAGCGCACTTTCTACCATGTCGCTTGGTCCGAGGCGGCCCCCTTCGAGACAGACGTGTTCGACGCGCTGCCCGGCAAGATCCTGATCTCCATCAACGAGACGCCCACCGCCGGGCGCACCGGGCATATCGACGACCCCCGGTTCTCCGATAATGACATCGTCTCGCTCGCACCGCCGGGCCGCTGTTACTTCGTGAAGCAAGTGGCCGCCCGCCCGCTCGGCCCCCGGCCCGCCTGCAATGGCGCGGTCTTGGAGAGCACCGCCTATTGGGCGGAAATGACTTTCGTGACATGCGACTGAGCGGCGGGAGGCCGATCTGGGCGTTGGCGCTCGGCCTTTGCCTCGCCGCATGCGGAGAGGGGACGCCCGATGGCGCGCGCTTCCCGGGCGGCGAGCCGCTCCGCCTCGCCGAAGCGCCGGCGCCG
>JBCCTM010000384.1:0-2779 GCA_039198535.1 Pseudomonadota bacterium | reverse complement strand
GCACACCACCTCGCGCGGCTGAGGGCGGTCGCGATGCTCGAACAGGTAGATGCCTTGCCACCGCCCGAGCAGCATACGGCCCTCGGCGACGGGCACGCCGATGGAGGTTTGCGTCAGCGCCGCGCGGATATGAGCCGGCATGTCGTCTGGCCCCTCCGCCACATGCTTCAGCCACGTCATCTCCGGATGGTCCGCCCCGGGCGCGATGCGCGCGAAATAGGCGTGCAGATCAGCGCGCACATCCGGGTCGGCGTTCTCCTGGATCAGCAATGAGCAGGAGGTGTGGCGCACAAACAGGGTCAAAAGGCCTGTGGTGGACGCGCCGGCGGACGAAGCCGCGGCCAGAGCATTGAGCGCCGCCATCACTTGGTCTGTGAATTCCACGAGACCAGGCCCCGAGGGCGTGATGCGAAGGGTGCTGAGCGGCATGACGGCGGCGTTCCGATGTCGAAGAGGTCCAGCCGCACCTTGCGGCGCGGCGCGCGACGCTTCAAGAAGACGGCGCGGCGTCGGCCTCCCGGCCCACCCGCGACTGTCCTCCACCACGCCCGGAGAACCGGCCCGTCATGCCCGCGTTGCTCACCACAGCCGACAGCGATTTCGAGAGCGATTTCAGAGCGCTTCTTAACGCGAAACGGGAGGAGGACGCGGACGTGGACGGCGCGGTGGCGGAGATCATCGCCGATGTCCGGGCCCGGGGCGCGCAAGCGGTGATCGATCATACGGCGCGGTTCGACGATCTTCAGTTGGAGGAAGCGTCGCTGCGGGTCGACGAAGCCGAAATCGACGCCGCGCTCGAAGCGACCCCCACGGAGCAGCGCGAAGCGCTGTCGCTCGCGGCCGAGCGGATCGAGGCGTATCACCGGGCCCAGCTGCCGGAGGCGCGGCGATGGACCGATGCGCAAGGGGTGGCCCTTGGCTGGCGCTGGACGCCGGTGGACGCCGCCGGGCTCTACGCACCGGGAGGGCTCGCCAGCTACCCGTCATCAGTGCTCATGAACGCGATCCCCGCGCGCATCGCCGGGGTGAGCCGGCTCGCGCTATGCGCGCCGACGCCGAAGGGACGCGTCAATCCGCTGGTGCTCTGCGCCGCGCGGCTCGCCGGGGTGGATGAGATCTACCGGATCGGCGGCGCCCAGGCGATCGCCGCGTTGGCCTACGGAGCGGGGCCCATCGCTCCGGTGGATGTGATCGTTGGGCCAGGCAACGCCTATGTGGCCGCCGCCAAACGGCGGGTCTATGGGCGCGTCGGCATCGACAGCGTGGCGGGCCCCTCAGAAGTGGTGGTTGTCGCCATGGGGGATGTCGACCCAGATTGGATCGCTGCCGATCTGTTGGCGCAGGACGAGCATGATCCCGTCGCGCAGTCGATCCTGATTACGCCCGATCCCGCGCTGGCCGAGGCGGCGGCGGCGGCGGTGTCGCGTCGGCTCGACCGTCTGCCCCGACGCGCAATCGCCGGCGCGTCATGGCGCGATTTCGGCGCGGTGATCACGGTGCGCGACCTTGCGGAGGCGTCGGAGCTGGTGAACCGTCTCGCCCCCGAACATCTTGAGCTGCTGCTCCCCGATGCTGAGGCGTTCGCTGAGACAGTGCGGCACGCCGGCGCCATTTTCCTCGGCGCCCACACGCCGGAAGCGCTCGGAGACTACGTGGCCGGCCCAAATCACGTATTGCCGACGGCCCGCTCGGCTCGGCACGCTTCTGGCCTGTCGGTCTTGGACTTTATGAAGCGCACGACATTGCTCAGAGCGTCGCCCGAGGCGCTGCGGGCGCTCGGGCCGGCGGCGGACGCCCTGGCGATGGCGGAGGGCCTAGAGGGACACGCCGCGTCGATCCGCGCGCGGCTGGACGGCGAGGGAAGCGGGGCATGAGCAGGCGGGATGAGAGCGAGGGCGCGGGGTTGAACGAGTTCGGCGAAACCGACCGAATTTTATCGGTTGATCTAGAGGAGACCGATGAGACGCCGCCGCCTGAGCTCGACCAGGAGCGGCGCATCGCGGTGTTCGACCTGGTCGAGGAGAGCCGCTTCGCGCTGAGCGGATCCGCCGCCATCTCGCAAACCGCTGGTGGGCCGTATCGGCTGCGCCTGGGAGCGGATGGCGACATCCTGCGTTTGACCGTCGCCTCTGCGGAAAACGCGCCGTTGGCGGAGATCAAAGAGCCCATGGGCGAGATCCGCGAAGCGGTGGTGGATTACGTGGCGCTCTGTGACGACTATCGAGCCGGCGTGCGGAAATTAGCGCCGAGCCAAATTGAAAAGATCGACGAGGCCCGCCGCGAAGCCCATCTTGAAGGTGCGGAGGCTCTGGCCGAAGCGTTAGCGCCGACCGTGAAGATGGACGACCAAACGGCGCGACGGTTCTTCACGGTGCTCTGCGCCGCCATTGGACGGCTCGACGCGTGACGGCGTCCGGGCCCCAGGCCTGCGGATTGGCCCCGGTCTGCGGATCGGCCCGGGTCTGCGGATCGGCAAGGGCCCAACGTTTCAAAAGCGCCGCGGAAGACGGCGCGCACAGAGAAGCGCCGCGCCGCGTTTGCGCGGACGCCGATCAGCTCGGGAGGTGAGCTTGGCGGAAGACGGGTCAAGTGAGGAGTTCGGCGCCCCGATGGCGGCGCGGATCCTATTCGCATGCACCTATAACGCGACGCGGTCGCCCATGGCGCAGGCAATCTGTGAGAAATTGAGCCTTGAGGGCGCGTTGCCGCCGGTGGAGGCGCTCTCGGCGGGCGTCTACACAGGGTCCCCGGTTGATCCAATGGCTGCGCAAGTGATGCG
>JBCCTM010000383.1:0-2791 GCA_039198535.1 Pseudomonadota bacterium | reverse complement strand
TCGGCGGCCAAGATCGGGGCCGCCGCCCCGGCATGAGCGCCGCCCGCGATCCCTATTTCCACAGCATGGAAGCGGCGCTGCGGGACGCCGGCGTCGCGGGCCCGACGCTGGTGATCGACCTCGCTCGCCTCGACGCCAATCTCGAACGGATCCTCACCAGCGTGCATCTGGATATGGCGGTGCGCGTTGTCGCCAAATCTCTGCCCGCGCCCGGCCTGCTGCGGCGCGTTGTGTCGAAACTGCGGGCCACGGGTCTGATGTCCTTCAACCTGCCCATGACGCTGCAGTTCTGTGAAGCGTTCCCAGAGCTCGATCACATGCTGGGTAAACCTCTCAACGACGCCGCGCTCCGGGCGTTTCTCGCCGCGGACGTCCCCGGAAAAGATCGGGTCCAATGGCTCGCCGACAGCGTGGCGCGGCTCGATGAAATCGAGGGCGCGGTCGCCGCGGCGGGGGCGCGGCTGCGCGTGGCGTTGGAAATCGACGTCGGGCTGCGCCGCGGCGGCTTTGACCCTGGCCCGGATCTGCGGGCGGGCCTAGAGGCGATCAAAGCCTCGGATCGGCTCATTTTCAGCGGCTTGATGGGCTATGAGGCCCATCTCGCCTCGGTTCCGGAGATGTTTGGCTGGCGCGCGCGGGCGGAGCGCGAAAGCGACAGCCGCTACGCCGCCGCCGCGTCGGATGTGGCGGCGGTGTTGGGCGACGCGACGCTCAAAAGCTGCGTGTTGAATGTGGGCGGCAGCCCAACCTTTCGGCGCTATGCGGAGAAACGGGTCGTCAACGAGGTGGCGCTTGGCTCTTGCGTCGTGAAGCCGTCCGATTTCGACAAGCCGGGATTGGCGGATCTGGAGCCCGCCGCCTTCATCGCGGCGCCGATCCTAAAGAGCGGGCCGACACGCTTGCCGGGGTTCGCCGCCACGGAAGGCGCCTATCGGATGCTCAATCCAAGCCGGAGCCGCAGCGTGTTTATCCATGGCGGCGATTGGCGCGCCGATCCGGTCGACCCGCCAGGCTTGCGGTATAATGGGGTGTTCGGGCGCTCGCCGAACCAAGAAATGCTGAATGGGCCTGCGTCGCTGGTCGCGGAAACTGGGGATTTCGTTTTCTTCCGGCCCCGAAAGAGTGAGTCGGTGTTCCTCCAATTCGGGCCCCTGGCGGTGTTGCATGATGGCCGAATCGACGATTGGTGGCCGACCGTTCCACTGAGCGCCTAACGGCGGCGCCACACTCAAACGGGAGGATCGCCGGTAAAATAGGGCCGGGTCTCTCGTAACGTCGCCTCGGCGAATTCCATTACAGCGCGCACGCGCGCCACCCGGCGCAGATCTGGATGGGTCAGGATCCAAATGTCCCGGGCCGGTCGCGGTTTGCGACAGGTGGCGCGGATCAATTCGGGATCTTGGTCGCCGGTCACACAAGGCAGCATGGCGAGGCCTAGACCGGCGCGCGCCGCGGCCGCTTGCATGGAGAGGTTGGCGTAGACGCCCCAAACGGGCGCGTTTGAGAACTCGGTGTCTTTGACTGATTCTCTAAAGACAGCCTCCTCCGCCCCCCAGCCCAGCCACCGCGCGCTCTCCGCACCGCCCGGCGAGCGCACCTTCTCCAAATAGGCGGGGCTGGCGAACACGGTCTCGAAATACGGAAACAAGCGCTTGCCCACCAAGGTCTCTGGCGGGTTGTTGTCCATGCGGACCGCCACCTCCGCGTCGCCACGCGAGATGTCGAGAATGTCCCCCGTGATGCAGATTTCGAGATCGAGGTCCGGATAGCGTTCGAAGAAGGCCGGAAGCCGTGGCGCGAAACAACTGACCGCAACGGGCTCGGCCATGGTGATGCGCACTCTTCCACTGAGCGTCGTGTCGCCGCCGGCGATCTGCCGCTCCGCCACGCGGAACACCTCGGACGCCTCGGACGCCGCCTTTGAAAGCTGAACGCCGGCTTCGGTGAGCACGTATCCTTCAGGATGGCGATCGAAGAGCCGGGCGGCGAGCGCGCTCTCCAGGCGCTCCACGCGACGGCTCACCGTGGAATGGTGCACGCCCAAGGTCTTCGCGGCCGCGCGCACCGTCCCATCTTTGGCGACCTCGGCGAAGGTTTTTACGTCTTCCCAGTCCATGGTCCTCTCCATCCCGGCCCAACGGAAGGCCCTTTCATGCGGCGCGACCCGCGGTTCAACCGTGTCGCACCTGGCGCATTTTCGCAACCGTCATGCGCCATTTTCAACCATGTAGACGCATTTTTATTGTTCCGATCTCGGCGCTATATCGGTTAAGTTACTGAATATTAGGCGTCTTGCTTACAGTCCGCCTGTGGCGACGATCTCGGGCCAACCGCCTCTCATGGCTGAAAATTCGATCGAAGCGGCCGCGTCAATGTTAGAGCCTCTTACAATCCGTGCGGAGAGGGTCCATGTTCGTCCAGCGCCGGTGCTCGACCGGCCTCTCCGGGCGGCGCTCCAGAGCGTGACCCGATGCAAAGGACGACAGTCATGTTGGACATTTTCGACAGCGCAACGACCCAGACGATCGCCGGTTTGGCGCAGGCGGGGGTGACCCCAGCCGTGGCGATTTTTGCGGTGCTGACGAGCCTCGCCGGGCTCCTCGCCGCCGTGACCTTCGCCGGTCGTCTCGGGACCAAGACGCGGGCGATGGCCTGCCCGATGGAGAACGGGGCCGGCCCGAGCCCGCGCGCGCAGAACCCGGTTGAGGCGGCCGCCGCCGCTTTCCGCCCCGCGGCGCCTCTCCCCGTGACGCCCCTCGCCCATCCGGGGGCGCCGAGCGCGAAGCCGAGC
>JBCCTM010000382.1:0-2800 GCA_039198535.1 Pseudomonadota bacterium | reverse complement strand
GGCCGCCGCCGGTCTTCACCTTCAGCCGCCCGGGCGCCAGGTCGAGTTCATCGTGGAAGACCGTGACGGCGTCCGCCGCAAGCTTGAAATACCGCATCGCCTCGCCGACGGATTGGCCGGACGCGTTCATGAAGGTCTCCGGCTTCAGCAGGAACACCTTCTCAATCCCCAGTTTTCCCTCGGAAATCTGACCCTGAAACTTCCCGCGCCACGGGGAGAAGCCATGGCGATCCGCCACGGCGTCGAGCGCCATGAAGCCGATATTGTGCCTATTTTTCTCATACTTAGGCCCGGGATTGCCCAAGCCGACAAACAGTTTCATGGCCGTCACCTTCGCGATCGCCCTCCCTTAAGAACCTTCAGGTCGATAAGCTAGCGAGACCGGCCGGATGGGGCGAAAATGACAGTTGCTGAAAAGCTGGGCTGGGCGCTTGAAACGGTGTTTTGGACCGTATTGGCGGTTCTCGTCGTTGTGACGTTCGCAAGCGCGCCGAACGACGCGAGCGATCCTTTTCGCAGCGTCGACGACATCATGGCTGACGTGGAGCGAGGCTGGTCGCTTCGTTACGCGCAGATGTTGCTGGCCGACCTGACCTTCGCGGCCTTCTACGCGCTGCTCGCCCTGTTTCTTCTAAGCGAGCCTGGTCACGCGCCGCCGAAACTTGCGATGTCCGCGGCGGGATCGACCACCGCCATGATCCTATTGAGCGCCGCTCTGTACCCGTCTCCGAAATCGCCTCTGGCGCCCATCGCCCTTGGTTTGGGCGCGATTATCGCCGCCGCCCGCATTGTTATGCTGGCCCGCGCCGTATGGGTGGGGCCGGGGGCCGACCGCCTTCACCCGTTGCTTCTGGTCGGCTGCGCCATGTTCGCCGCCCCTCTGGTAATGTTCCAGATGCTGCACTTCGCAGGGTCCACGACGTTCTTTTTCGGCGAGGCGCAAATCACGCCGCACTGGTTTGAATTGCCGGCATACGCGGTCCTTCGCGCACTTCGCGCAGGTGACGGCGTGGGGTGGTTGATGATCACCGCGATCACCGTGGCGCCGTGGCTCGGCGGCGGCCGCGGCGGGCTGAGAGGATTAAGGTGGTCCCTCGCGGCGCTTTTCTTCGGCGCCCTGTGCTGCCTTGGCTATTTGGGAGCACAACCCAGCAGCCCGGCGATCGACCCGCCTGCGCTCGCGCTCATCGTCTTCTGCGGCGCGGATCTGTTTCTGCTCAGGCCGTGTCTTTGGCTGCTCGACCGGAAAGAGCCCCCGGATCAGCCATCGGTCGATCCGGAGGTCTTCCGCTGAAATGCAGCGTTGGGCGTCAGCTGTCGCCGTCGCCGCCCTCTTCACTCGCCGCCGCCTCTGCGCCATCCGCGCCATCATCGGCGCCGCCCGCGTCACCGCCGGACAGGCCGCTCGGCGCGGCCACGCTGCCGACCGTGAAATCCGCGCCCATGGCCTCGGCCAGGACGACGCCCGGCGGAAAAGTCAGGCGGTCGACGCCGATGCTGTCGCCGATCTCCAAGCCGGTCAGATCGCAGACGATCCTCTCCGGGATCGCCCCGGCGCGGCAACGAATGCGCACCTCGAACGCCGTCACCGTAAGCACGCCGCCCGCCTTAAGGCCTGGCGCGGCGTCCTGGTTCTCGAGATCCACGCTCACATAGAGGCTGATCATCGAGCGGTCCGACAGCCGCAGGAAATCGACATGGGTCGGCAGGTCCAACACCACGTCCCGCTGCACCTCTTTGGGCAGCACGCGAATTTTCTTCGCGCCGCCGTCGAGTTCCAGATCGAGCAGCGTCGCGAGGAATTTGCCGCGCTTCAACGCCTTGATCAGCTCATTCTGCTTGATGTTCACCGGTTGAGGCGCTTCTCCCGCCCCATACACCACCGCTGGCACCAACCCTTCCCTCCGCGCTGCGCGAGCGGCCCCCTTGCCCACTCCGTCGCGCGATGAGACGGGAAGGATGTTCACGTCCGCCATGACACTCTCCCAACTCAAACTTCGGTTATTTTCCGCGGTCCTCCAGGGGTGTAGCTCGCGGAAGCGCGGTTCTTAACGCAGCCTGCCCGCGGGTCAAAGCGGCAATTCCGGGCGATGAACCTCTCGCCCGGCGGATCTGCCTCTTTGACAGCGCGGGCTTTCTTGCATTGATGAATAAAGAGGAGAGGCGCGCCCAATAATTCGGGCGTCGCGCGCGGCGATACAATCATGCTCGCCGCCGATACTTGATTTCAGGAGAAAACTATATGTCGAAAGCAGGCTCGGGGCCGGCGAACGGCAAGCGCAACTTTAAAAAGATCTTGATCGCCAATCGCGGCGAGATCGCCATCCGCGTCAGCCGCGCCGCGAACGAGCTCGGCAAGCGGACCGTGGCGATCTACGCCGATGAGGACAAACTCTCTCTGCACCGCTTCAAAACGGATGAAGCCTACCGGGTCGGCGCCGGGCCCGATGAGGAGCCGCTTGGCCCGGTGAAGGCCTATCTCTCCATCCCCCACATCATCGCCGTCGCGCGGGAATGCGGGGCCGACGCCGTGCATCCAGGCTACGGATTTCTCTCAGAAAGCCCCGAATTCGCAGAAGCCTGCGCCGCGGCGGGCCTGGCTTTCATTGGACCCAAGCCCGAGACCATGCGCCTCTTGGGGGACAAGGTCTCCGCTCGAAACGCCGCCATCGCCGCGAAGGTGCCGGTGGTGCCCGCCACGCCGGCTTTGCCCGACGACATGGGCGAGGTCCGCAAGCTCGCAGACGCCATCGGCTATCCGCTGATGCTGAAAGCGAGCTGGGGCGGCGGCGGCCGCGGC
>JBCCTM010000381.1:0-2813 GCA_039198535.1 Pseudomonadota bacterium | reverse complement strand
GCGTTCGACTACGACGCGCCAGGCAACGGCAACACCGCGGCGGCGACGTTCGCGACGGGGACGCCGCTCGGTGGAAGCGACGTGGACAAGGATTTTCACATCATCAACGATGGCGAGATCCAGTTCAAAGGTAAGGGCACGCTCGACAACGGCATCGGCATCGAGGTCCGCGTGGAGCTTGAGTCGTTCTCCACCGGCGATCAGATCGATGAGGTCTTCGTCAAGGTGAAGTCGTCTCTCGGCACAATCTTGATCGGCGCCAACGACACCGCCCTTGACGCTGTCGCAGGCAGCATCGGCCGCACCGGCGGCGGCATCGCCGGCGGCGCTTGGGACCGTGACTTTACGACGGTGCCCGGAGCGACGGGTCATCACCTCGGCGACGAGGGCGACGATGTTGCGATCCACTACTACAGCCCGAACATCTCCGGCTTCGAGTTCGGTGTGTCTTGGGCGCCGAGCACGAGCTCTGACGATGGGGATGTCGACACTAAGCGCGACGTTACCAACAGCAATGACGCCATCTCGATCGGTGCGGCGTATGCCGGTTCGTTCGGTGACGTCGATTTCTCCATCGGTGGTGGTTATTACACCGAGTCCGACGATGACGGCGACGATGAGGTGCAGTCTTACGGCGGCGGTGTCGAGTTTGGCATCGACGGCTTCATTATCGGCGGCGCGATTGTGCTGCGCGATCGTGAGGTTGGCCTCCGTGAGGAAGAGCTGATCCAGTATGGCGCGGGCGTCGAGTATGAGACCGGTCCGTGGGTGTTCGGCGTGAGCGCGCTGTACCAGGAGCTGGAAGACGGCGACGCCGTGAATCAGAGCGTCGAAGGCCTGGTGATCAACGCCGCCGTGGGCTACGAGCTCGGCGACGGCGTGGATCTCGGCTTCGGCGTCGATTACGGTCAGATCGAGCTGGACGGCGCGCCGGATTACGACGCGTTCGGCGGCCAGCTGCTGCTTGGCGTGAAGTTCTAAGCGCAGCCAACGGAGCTAGATTAAGAGAGAGCGGGCTTCGGCTCGCTCTCTTTTTTTGTGCGTTCGGTTGGGGCGGCGGTGTCATGGAGATGCGATGAGTTACGCGGAGATCGTGCAACAGATCCGGCTGGCGGAGAAGCGGGCGGGCAGGGCCGAAGGTGCGGTGCGGCTCGTCGCCGTCTCGAAGAAGCAGCCGGTCGAACGCGTTCAGTCGGTGCTCGCCGCGGGCCATCGCCTCTTTGGTGAGAATAGGGTCCAAGAGGCGGAGGAACGGTGGACGGTGCTTAAACCGGCGTATGACGGTGTAGAGTTGCGCCTTATCGGGCCTCTGCAGACCAATAAAGTCAAAGCCGCCATCCGGTTATTTGATGCGATCGATAGTGTTGATCGTGAGAAGCTTGCGGTGAAGCTCGCCTCGGAAGCGCAGGCGCTTGGCCGCTGTCCCGATGTTATGGTTCAGGTGAACACGGGCGAGGAAGCGCAGAAAGCGGGCGTCGCGCCTGGCGCGGTCGACGCGCTGCTCCACCGCTGCCGCACGGAGCTGGATCTACCCGTCACGGGGCTGATGGCCATACCGCCGGTGGACGAGCCGCCGGGCCCCCATTTCGCGCTCCTGGCGAAACTCGCGGAGCGCAATGGTCTCTCAGAGCTCAGCATGGGCATGAGCGCGGATTTCGACGAGGCCATCGCGCTTGGCGCCACCCTGGTCCGCGTCGGATCAGGCGTGTTCGGAGCGAGACCGGCGCCGCAAGCCGCTAACGGCTAATGATAAGGCGGCTCCGCCGCGTCCAGCGCGTCAAGATCCAGTCGAGATCGGCGGCGCGGAACGCCACGCAGCCCTCGGTGGGGTGGCGGGGTCGCCTCCAGACATGGAGAAACAGAGCGCTGCCCCGTCCAGGCGAGACGGCCGGCGGGCGGTTCGCCGTGAAAGGGACGATGAGGTCATAACAGCCATCCGCGCGCCAAAGTCGCTCATGTCGATGGCTGTGGGGCCGCTTCACCGGGAGATTATACGCAGGGTCCGCGGGGTCATCGGACCACCCATCCGCCGAGCGGATGGCGCGGGATGGCAACATGCCACGCGGCGCCCGCCGCCGATCGGGCCGCCAGAGGCCGAACTCAAGGTCGAACGCGCCAGCCGGCGTGCCGCCGTCGCCCTCTCGTTTATCGTCAACGACCCCGCTTCGGCCAATCGAGCACGGCATGCGCCGCCCATCGAAGCGAGCGACGCCAGGGCGAGCGACCACCAAGTCATACCGGCCAGGCGACCGCGTCACAGCAGATGCCCGCTCTTCTGGGCCTTCACCTTCAAATACGCGTCGTTCCGCGGATTGCGCCCGACAATCAGCGGCACCCGCTCGACGACTTCGACGCCGGCCTTGGTGAGCGCGTCGAGCTTGTTCGGGTTATTGGTCATTAGGCGCGCTTTGCTGAAGCCCATGCGGCGGAGAATGTCCCCGCCGTCGCGCAGGATCCGCTCATCATCCTCGAAGCCGAGCCTGTGATTGGCCTCCACCGTGTCAAAGCCTTGATCCTGCAGCCGATAGGCGCGGAGCTTGTTCGCCAGGCCGATGCCACGCCCTTCTTGGAGCAAGTAAACCAGAACGCCCGACCCATGCCGGCCAATTTCTTCTAAAGCCGCCTGCAATTGCGGGCCGCAATCGCATTTGAGCGATCCGAAGAGATCGCCAGTGACGCATGCGGAATGGAGGCGGGTCAGAACGGGTTGAGAGCGGTCCGGCTCGCCGATCTCGAGGGCGTAGTGCTCGTCCCCCCACGCGCCTCGACGGTAGACATGGAGACGAGCGTGCTCGGACACTGACACGGGCAAT
>JBCCTM010000380.1:0-2855 GCA_039198535.1 Pseudomonadota bacterium | reverse complement strand
GCCGCAGCGGCGGAGGCGCTCGGCTCGGGAACATACGCCAAGGCGGTGCGGGACGAGCAGAACGCGTTTCGCCAAATGGAGGTGAGCGGCGTGCCCACCTTCATTCTGAACCAGCGCCACATGATGATCGGCGCGCAGCCGCCGGAGATGTTCGAGAAAGCGCTGCGGCGGCTGGGGGTTGGCGCCTCGGGTGTCGCGCACTGACGACAAAAAAACGCCGGGCGGGTTCGCCCGGCGCTCTCTCACGCGCTCTCGATCACTAGCGGATCACTTGTCCAGCGACCGGGCGATCAACTCTTTCATGATCTCATTGGTGCCGCCGTAGATTTTCTGCACCCGGCAGTCCGCGTATGCTTGCGTGATCGGGTACTCCATCATGAAGCCGTAGCCGCCATGGAGCTGCAGGCACTCATCGGCCACTTCGCACTGCATTTGACTGCAATACCACTTGGCGATGCTTGCGGTTGTCTCGTCCAGCTCGCCGCGGTCGAGCTTGCCGAGGGCGTCCTTCACGAAGGCGCGGCAGACCTCGAGTTTGGACTTCACTTCAGCCAGCTTGAACTTGGTGTTCTGGAAGTCGAACACGCGCTGGCCGAACGCCTTGCGATCCCGCGTATAGTTGAGCGTTTCGGTCAGCATGAAATCCATGGCGCCCACGGCTTGGATGCCGATGGAGAGCCGCTCCCAGCCGAGCTGCTGCATCAGGAAGACGAAGCCCATGCCCACGGCCCCGCCGAGCACACGGTCGGCCGGGACCTCCATGTCCTCAAAGAACAGCTCATGGGTGTCCTGCCCCGGCATGCCAAGCTTCTCGAGCCGGCGGCCGCGGCGGAAGCCTTTGGTGATCTTGCCGTTGTCATCCTTGGTCTCAACCAGGATCAGCGAGGTGCCCTTCGCGCCGAGGGTCTTGTCGGTCTTCACCGCCAGCAGGATCAGATCCGCCTGACCGCCGTTGGTGATGAACGTTTTGGAACCGTTGATCACATAGGTGTCGCCCTGCAACACGGCGTTGGTGGTGATCTTCTGCAGATCGGAGCCGGTGCTCGGCTCGGTCATGGCGAGCGCGGCGACCATATCGCCACTGGCGAGCTTGGGCAGGTAGCGGGTCTTCTGCTCCGGCGTGCCGTAGTTCATCACGTAGTGAATTACGAAGCTTTGAATGCCGTAGCCCCAGGAGGTGTCGCCGGTGCGCGACGCCTCATAGGCGATCACGGCGTCAAAGCTGCGGGGCGCGGCCGAGCCGCCAAACTCTTCCGGGATGGACGGCGCCAAAAACCCGTTCTCGCCCGCCTTGTTCCAAAAATCGCGGTCGACCTCTTTCTGGTCGCGGAACTTTTGGCGGTGGGGCGCCAGTTCGGCCTCGAAGAACCGGCGGGCGCTCTCGGCGAACATGGAATGCTCGTCGGTGATCCAGTCATGGCCCTTCTCGGGCTTGAACATCGCGTCGAACATCGACCCTCTCCTTGTCGTTGCGCCACTCGGATCGCGGCGTCTTTTAACGTTCTCACAACTCTCGCCCGTGATCGGCGGCGTATCAAGAGGCGGCGCCGAGGCGGAATCTCACAGGCTTTGCAACGCATGACCGCGTTGGCTTGACGTGCGCGATAAAAAAACAGAATGGTCTGTTTGTCGAGCCCGGAGAGGGCGCGGCGTCGGATTTTTCAGCGTCTCGTAGGCAAACCGGCCGCGCGGCGACGTCGGTCAGGGTGAGGGAAACAATCCGTGGGACGATCGCGAGCGGAAGAGGAATCGGGGGAAGCGCCGCAAGCGCCTACCCAAGCCCTTTCCGGCGACGCCTGCGCGCTGAGCCCGCAGGAGGCTAAATCGGCGCGGACCCGCGCTGCGATCCACGAGGCGGCGGTGTCCTGCCTCGACGATCACGGCTATCCGGAAACCTCGGTGTTGAAGGTCCAGGCGCTGGCGGGCGTCTCCCGCGGAGCGCTCACGCACCAATATCCGACCAAGATCGAGATGATCGCTGCGGTCGCCGAAAAACTGCTGAATGATGTGCGACACACGCCTTCGCCCCGCAGCCGTCCTCAACCGGAGGGCGATGACGGCTATGTCGAGTGGCTGCTGATGTTTGCGTGGGATCGGTTCGTCCACACGCGCGAGGGTCGGGCGCTCATGGAGATTTTCCGCGCGACGCGGACCGATCCGGCGCTGGCGGAGCGTTTGGCGGAGCCGGTGGCGGCGTGGACGGCCTCGATCGATCGTTGGTTCCTGCGACGCTTGACCGCGGAAGGCGGCGAGGTAGAGGTGCGGGAGTTGGTCCGGTTATTCCGGGCGCTGTCCAACGGTCTCGCCTTTGACGCGGGCGCCACCGATGACGACCAAGAACACTTGGTCCGATCTCTCGCGCGGTTGATCGCGCCCCGACTCCGGCGACGCCATGACGGCGCGTCGGCCGCGGCGCGCGACGTTGGGATGGCGGCGAGCGGCGCATAGACGCCGGGGGCCGTGAGAGTGAATTGATGTTGAGCCGGCCGCGCGCTGCGGACCGGCCTTTTGGGAGGTGAGTGATATGGCGGACGCTTACATTTACGACGCGGTGCGCACGCCGCGGGGAAAGGGCAAGCCGGATGGCGCGCTCCATGAGATCACGCCGACGGATATGTCGACGCAGGTCTTCGACGCGCTGGTCGAGCGCAACAATTTGGCGACCGATCAGGTCGAAGATGTCGTGATGGGCTGCGTCTCCCCGGTGGGCGAGCAGGGCGCCAATGTGGGCCGCACGGCGGTGCTGAGCTCGAAGCTCGGCGAGGGCGTCCCGTCCTATCAGCTCAACCGCTTCTGCGCCTCGGGCCTCCAGGCGGTGAACAATGCGGCTGAGAAAGTCGCCTCAGGAGCGGCGG
>JBCCTM010000379.1:0-2868 GCA_039198535.1 Pseudomonadota bacterium | reverse complement strand
CGTCGCGCCAACGCCGCGGCGGCGGCGTGAGCCTCCCGCCCCTCACGGGGAGCGGACGCGGCTACTCGATCGCCGGCGTCGCGCTGCTTGGGGTGACCCAAGCCGTCTGCGCCGGCGCGGCCGCCTTCGCGACCCGAGATCTTTTCGCCGCGCTGCATAATGGCGGCGCTGCTCCGATTGGCGCAGTGGCGCTTCTCCTGGGATCGGGCTTCGCCATGGTCGCGGCGCGGATCGCCGCCCGCGTTTTGGCGGAGGATCTGGGCCAACGCTACGCGAACGCGCTACGCTCCGCCCTTTACAAGCACCTCAGCGGAACACCGGCGCGCCTTCTACAAAACAGACGTCTTGGCGCGTTGGGCCTTCGTTTTGTCGGAGACCTCTCAGCCGCGCGCCTCTGGATCGGTAATGGGCTCTGTCGGCTGATCGCTGCGGGCGCGATCCTGCCAGGAGCGGCCCTCGCCCTGTTTATGCTCTCTCCCGCCTTGGCCCTCACGGCTTTTACACCGCTCGTCATCGGTCTGGCCGTCGCCGCGATTACGGCGTGGCGCCTTGAGGCGAGACATCGCGACCTGCGGAGCAAGCGCGCCTCGCTGGCGATTCTCTCCCTGGAGCGGCTGGAGAGCGTGGCTCAGCTGGACCTGATTGGCAGAACCCGCACTGAACTGAAGCTCCTAAAGAAGCGTGGTGAAGGGCTCCGCCGCAGCGCTGTCGCCCGCGCGCGCGCGGTCGCGTGGGTGACCGGCTTGATGGACACATTCATTGCGCTCGCGGGCGCGGTCCTATTCCTCACGGCTTTCACCACGAGCGCGGCGCCCGCGCAGTTGGCGGCCGCCCTCGCCATGCTCGCAATTCTTGCACAGCCTTTGCGCGAGTTGGCCCACGTTTGGGACCGGCGTTGCAGCTGGATCGTCGCACGCGACAAATGCGAGCGTGTTTTCAATGATCCGACGATATCGACGCGCACTGCGACGTCAGCGCGCTCGAAGAACCGAACCGCTCCGATCATCCGTCTTGAAAAACTCCTCATTCCCCCTCTGCACGCTCTGAACGAAGAGGTTCAATCGGGCGAACGCATCGCGCTCAAAGGCGGCTCAAGCGATCACCATTCTCATCTACTTTCGGTATTGGCCGGCATGGACGCGCCTCCGTCAGGAGCAGTGCGCTTGATGTCTCCGGACACCCGTGGGGCGGCAAATCGCGACGAATACAGGTTCGGCTACATATCGCCTGAGCCGCTCATCTTGCGTGGATCGTTCAGGCGCGCGCTGTGTCTGGCTGCACAGAAGCGACCGGCGGATTCGAGCTTGGAGCGACTTGTGGAGGCGTTCGGTCTCGGCGAGACGCTTCGGCGCGTTGGCGGCTGGGACGGACGGGTCGAAAGCCGGGGGCGCAACCTGCTCCGTTATGAGCGGCGGCGCCTGCAATTGGCGCAAGTTGCGCTGCAAGCGCCAAACGTGCTCATCCTGGATGCGCCTCGTTTGGATTTTGGTCCTGATGGCGCGTTATTGGTGCTGCGTTTGTTCGAGCTCTGCCGAGCGACAACCCTCTTTGCGACTGAGGATGCCACGCTTCATGCTGCGGCCGACCGTATTTGGCGGCTTGACGAAAAAAAATCTAGATTTCGGTCGTAGCGGAAATACGCACCAAGAACGCTTGGGACTGTGGACCGCGCGGCGGGTCAGCCGCCGCTTTTTCCGCCGCGGCGGCGACGCCTAATCTTGCGCTGAGGCCTAGCGGTATTTCAGTTCTTCTTCGGTCAACGGCGTCTCGGCCCAGTCTCGCGGTCCGTTGACGTGGGTCCGCGGCGGCGGCGAACGGCCGGTGCGGGGGTCGTAATCCTCCCATACGTTGAACTTCCAATGATCTTTGGGATCAGTCGCCAAGTTGCCGTAGTATTGGCGACGCTTCTTACGCAGCATCGGGTGGAAATGCGCCATGGCCCGCTCCCGCGCTTCATGGAATTTGCGGAATTGCGGCTCGGTGTAGGGCGGTTGATCCGTGATGCGCAGCAGATGCCCCCCGGAGACATCCTCGACGGAAAACCCGTCGGCCCGCAGCGCCGGCGCGTCCATCCATGCGGCGAACTCCTCGCCAAGAAAGAGGCACCAGGGCAGATAACCAATCTTGAGATCGGAATAGGGCCCGTCAGGGCGGCGCGGAAAGTTCCCGAGCTCGTCAATCGTCTCGGAGTCGAAGCGATCCCATCGGCAATCGCTCATCGCAAAACCCACATAGGGTCGCCAGATTTCGCACCAGCTCCGAAACAGCCGATACCAATCGGCCGACTTATCCCGGCTCGAGAAGAGTGAAATGTACGGTTGCTTCGTCGCCCCGCTTGAGAACTTATGGAGAAAGTCGACGGTGCCTTCACAGCGCGCTTGCTTGGGGCGTCGCCACAGAAGCCCACTGTGACCGACTAATTGTCCTTCTGTCGGCTCCCATTTAACGCCCCAGAGCGGAGCGGCTTTTTCGATCGTGTCGAGCTTTATGCAGTCGTTCTTATAGTAAATCGTTCCTGGACAAACTTCATCTGGGCGCAGACTGGGCGTGCTGTCCATCTGAGCCTGGAGGACAGCCCGGCCAATAGACCAATCCGACGGATCTGTTCGGGTCTTGAGATAGAGTTGCATCACATCATCCGATCTCGCCGAACTGCAGGAGCTTCGGCACCATCGCTGGCAGCGATCGTGGGCCGCGCTTTAGCGGTATTTCAGTTCTTCTTCGGTCAACGGCGCCTCGGCCCAGTCTCGCGGTCCGTTGACGTGGGTCCGCGGCGGCGTCGTACGGCCGGTGCGGGGGTCGTAATCCTCCCATACGTCGAACTTCCAATGATCTTTGGGATCAGTCGCCAAGTTGCCGTAGTACTTG
>JBCCTM010000378.1:0-2868 GCA_039198535.1 Pseudomonadota bacterium | reverse complement strand
CGGAGAGACGCCGCTTGGGGCCATTGAGGCCCCCGCGCGGCGTTCGCGATGGTTTGAGAGCGCGGCGTGTCAGCCCCATGGCGCGACGACCTGTCCCGTGAGGTGCCGTCGCCGCAGCGCGTCGCTGGGGAGGACCGGCTCAGCCCTGCTCCGCTCTCCAAACGGAGGGGACATCCCCTCCGCTCGGCCCCGCCTCGCCCCTTGCGTATCGAGGGATGGAGAGGCCGCCGCAAGGGCGCGCGCAGCGCGTCGGCGAGCCGATAAACCCTTGCCCCGACCTCTCCATCCCTCGCTTCTTTGGGGGCGAAGCGGCTCCGAACGGAGGGGATTTGCGCCCAGCGACCGCGCCGTCAGCGCACACCGCCACCGGTGGAGCCGCCGTTCTCCGATCCTCAAGGTGGCGCCTTGGGGCGACGCAGGCTCTTCAACGCGCGGCGCGAACCGGGGCGCGGCGGCTCGCGCTTGCGGCGACATCGTGCTCCACGGGCGACGGCCCGCGGTGTTTTTTCGCGTCGCGCTCTGGCGACTAGACGGCCTCTCCTCCAGCGCCTACCGGTGAGAGGTGTGTCGGCGAAGGGGAGAGCGTCGGCGCCCCTCCGCGATGTGGAGGATCTGGGGTTTCTCGCGCCGCGCCTTAGGCCGTCGCGAAGGGGGAAAAGACATGCTGCGCAGCATCTTAAGATCAGCGACCCTGCGTCTGGGCGCATGTATCGGCCTCGGCGCGTTCCTGGCGCTCGGGTCAGGCGGGTCCGCCATGGCCGATGGCGAGGAGGTGTTTTTCGAAGAGATCAAAAAGCTCCCGTCGGGTCCCTGGACGAACTATAGCGTCGAGAAGACCTTCTGCTCCCGCGGGAAGGGCGGCGACAGCTGCGTCACCCGCGGCAAGCGCGATCGCTTCCTCGGCTATGATCACCACCACAAGCGCGGCTACGGCAAGCACCATGGTCATCACCATGGCCATCACCACGGCTATGCGCATCACCATCACCGCGGCCATTTGAGCCAAACCTGGAGCCGCCCTTCCCCAGCGCCGCGGCATGTGGCGCGGATCTATCGTGACGGCCTGCTCTATTCGCCCTACCGAACGCATCACTCCTCGACGACGCCGCAGACAGGGTCGCATTTCGGATATCGCGACGTGTATCAGCACACGCCGGCGGCTGTTTACACCGGCGTCGGGGCGTCTGTGGACGACGCTTTTCCTTTCGATCGACGCTGCCAACACTGGGCCTATCGCTGCTCTGAGGTGAGTTCGTTCGGCGGCTCGGAGTATCTTGGCTGCATGCGATATCACAGCTGCGGCTAATGCGCGTCGCCCGCAGATTGACTTAAATCGGACGCATCCTCACACCGTTGTTTCACATACGGCTTCAATTGGAGGCGCTCGGCTTGAGCGCGCTAAGGCCGGTTGGGGAGAGAGTGCGATGTTCCGGAATAAAACCACGCGGCGGGTGGCCGCCGCTTTCGCGATCAGCGCCATGGGCGGCGCCAGCGCCTTGGCGGAGCCGCTGACCGCGGCGCAGCCCGCGGGGGGCGCCGGCGGAGCGCAGGTGTGGTTTGGCGGCGGCGCTGAGCCTGCCCCAGTGGTGAACGTCCACCATCACGGTCATTATGGCCATGGCTACGCGCATCATGGACACGGCAAGTACGGGCACGGCAAGTACGGGCACGGCTATTACGACCCGCATTACGGCTATAAGCGCAAGAAGCGGCGTAACCGTCGGCGCAATGTTGCCATCGGCGTCGGCGCGGCGATTGTCGGCCTTGGCCTGGTCGCCGCGTTGAGCCAACAGGGCCGTCATCGAGGCCACAGCCATGCGGCGCCCCGGACCTATCGCAGCGGCGATGGTTGCGATTACTGGGCGGACCAGTGCGCGCGGAACTGGGGCGCGAATAACAACAACTTCTATGGCTGCCTCCGCTATCACCGCTGCTGAGGCGCCAGGCGCGCCGTCTCGGCGACGCTGTCGAGGCTGGTCGGCGGCGTGCGTGTCAGCGCGATGCGGGGCGTCGCGCTGAAATCACGCCGCTGTTAAAGCCGCCAAAACTCAACTCCCGATTGAACCGCGAAAGCTCCATCTTTGGGCAGCGGTTCATGACCAAGTCGAGCCCAGCCGTCTTCGCCCGCGCCGCCGCCGCTTCATCCCGGACGCCAAGCTGCATCCAGATGCTCTTGAGCCCCCGCGGCCCAAGCGTGGCGATCGCCTCATCGACCACCGCCCCCGCGGCCTCGGAACGCCGGAAGATCACCACCATGTCCACCGGCCCGTTGATCTCCGCCAGAGATCCGACAAAAGGCGCGCCGGCGAGGTCTTCCCCGACGGCGCTCGGGTTCACCGGGTGGACCGTGTATCCTCTAGATTTGAGGTAACGGGTCACCATCCAACTCGGCCGCGCGCTGTTGGGGGACGCGCCGACGACGGCGATCCGACGCCCTTCGTCGAGCACCCGGCGGAGATAGGCGTGATCATAGGGGTCCAGACCGGCGTCCATCGGGGGCGTCCTTGCGCGTGGCGCCAACCAGATCGCCAGCGGATCGGCGCGAGTAGAGGGGGCGATCGGACCCAGTTGATGTCAGTTCAGGCGCGTTCTGTCACCGCTTTCGCCCTGATCTGCGCGGCGCGCCGCTGGATTTACTCTCCTGATCCCCATTCAGCCGAGGTTTCGCTCGGCGCGTCGTCCCTCCTTTGCTGTTGTTTAGTGTTCGCGGAACGCGCGGTCGGTCCCAATCCTGTCGCTCTTGCCCGCCGCTCTTGCCCGCCGCTCTTGCCCGCCGTCCGAGGAAAGGGGCGGGCCAGAATGTCGCATTTCAGGTTTGTCGCGCCGCGCCGCCCAACGCCAGATGATCGCGAACGCGCTGAAAATCTG
>JBCCTM010000377.1:0-2885 GCA_039198535.1 Pseudomonadota bacterium | reverse complement strand
GTGCGCGACGGTGACGAACACCATGCGGCCCGCGCCGCCCGTCTTCTCTTGCACCGCTTTGATGGTCGAGCGGCGGGTCATGGTCTCGCCGATATGCAGCGGCGCATGGAAGGTCAGCGCGCCGCCGGCCCACATCCGGCGCTCAAGCCCCACATCGGGCAGGAAATCGCCGTCCCCGCCCTTTTGCGGATGCCCGTCTTGGCCAAGGCCGCGCATGGGCGCGGTCGGAGGAAAGGCCGCCCAATGCCAGAGCGCGGGCGCCGTCTCCCCAGGCTGAAAGGCGCTCTCAGACGTCCAATCCGTCAAGAGCGTCGCCCCAAGCATGCCAGCCATCGCCGCATCCAGCCGAGCCGTCGCCGTCTCCATGCGTCCGACATAGGCCTGCAAAGGGTCGGCCGCGGCGGCCTCAGGCGAAACAAGTGTCTCGGGCGTTTTCAAAGCGGCCTGCATGTTTTCTATCGCCTCGCAAACTTTTCTTAAATTTTTCTTTTCGCAACCGGCGGAAGAAGCCGATTTCGCCAGCGCATGTCGAGTAAAAAATGTGCTGCGGCGCCGAAATGGGCGTCGATTTCGCGCAAGAGGCGCCAATTATGGAAGCGCTCGCGCTGGAAGAGCGACGCGGCGGCTTAGTCTCGCTCAGCCAGCCGGGCGAAGCCGAGGACAGCGAAGCCGGTCAGAACATAGCCGAGCAACTCGTGGACAAAGCGATAGACCCAAGCCCAGTACCCCGAGGTTGCGCCAATCCACGCCTCACCCCGGCGGGGCGTCGGGCTCCACGCCGCTTCCTGCTCCAGCTCCACCACAGGCAGGAACACGTCGAGCGCGTAGAAAGCGGCGTTGAACGGTTCGTAATCGTCGCTCGGGCTGCTCTGCAAAAAGCACTGCGCCGTTTGGATCGGCGCGGTCTCCAGGCACTCCGCCCAGGAAGCGGAAAGCAGCGCCTCGGCCTGCGCCGGCGTGAAGGCCCCGCCGCGCCATGCGCCCTCAAAGACCGCGGCCCCCAACGCCACCACGAGCGCGGCCCACAGCAAGACCCGGCTCGTCCAATAGCCGTAGCCCGCCACCGCGCCGAACAACCAATGGAAGGGCCGCAGGTAAAGCGGCACCTTGCCCGCCCAACGCAACATGCGCTGATGCAGCACGCCGATCCGCCGGGCCTCGAGCGCGTAGCCGTTTTGCCGAAGCACCCGGGCCAGCTGTTCGAAGGGCTGGGGTTTGAAATCGACGCGGAGATCTTGGGCCGGTTGCAGACGGACCCAGCGGCCCCGTCGCCCGGCGTCCGCCGCGCCGGCTTTAATCGAACCGAGCAGTCGGTAGCGAAAGCCGTTGAGAAACAGATTGCCGGGAGCGGGCCAGCAGGCCTCCACATCCTGCAGGACGTCCACCTCCGCATTGTGCAGATTAAGCACGCCGGAGAACATCTCCCCCGAGGGCGGCGGACGCAGCATGGTGAGCGCGCCGGATACGCGCGCCGCCGGCGCGCCCACGGAGACGTCGAACTCATAGCCATGGAAGCTCGCCCGGCGTTTGCCAAAGCGAGAGCCTGACAGATCGAGATCGCCGCGGATCTCCGCACCCGCCAAGGCGACGCCGCCTTCGGTGGTCATGTCGCGCAGCCGCAAATCGCCCGAGGCGCGCAGATGCCGCGCGTCGATGCTGGTGTTGCGATAGGGATCCACGCCGAGGGCGCTGCCGGTGAAGTCCATGGCGCCGGTGACCGCGTCCGAGATCACCAGATTCGACGAGAAGCGGCAGCGCTGGAACACCAGATTGACCCGCACTTTCTGGCCAGCGAGATCAATGGGACCCTCGATCCAGCCGCCGATCAGATGGATCCGATTGAGCGGGTGGGCGTCCGGATCATTGGATTGCTGCACCAACCAGGCCACAAACGGCGCGCGGAGGCGGTTCTGCGGCGTCGGGGCGTCGGGCAAACGCTGGTCTCCGAGCTGCGCAGGGCGCCCCTCCATCCACGCTTTCAGCGCGCGAAGCTCGCCTGGGCCGAGATCGTCGATCCCCCTGGCGGAGAGCGCCGCCGTTAGCCGCGCGAGCCGCGCCTCCTTGTGCAATGCGTCATCACCCATGCCATTCTCGCCCATGCCATTCGCCCCCCGCCGTCGCGCCCCTGGTGGCGTAAGCAGGGCGCGGGGCGCAAGCCCCAGGAGGCCAGAGGGCGCGGGAAGTCGCTTGCGCTGTTGACGGCGGGCGTCCCGGTGAGGGAGGGGTCGCGCGACCGTTTGGGATTACCGACGAGGCCAAGCCGTTCCATGACCGCCGATAACGCGCGCCGCAGCGCCTATGACATGACGCCCGATTTGCAGAACGACGATTTGGTCCGGCGCACCCTCGCGGTGACGGTGGACAATGAGGCCGGCGTTCTGGCGCGGGTGATCGGGCTGTTCTCGGGGCGGGGCTATAATATCGAAAGCCTGACCGTGGCCGAGATCGACGAGCAGAGCCATTTGAGCCGCATCACCGTGGTCACCTCCGGCACGCCGCAAGTGATCCATCAGATCGTCTCGCAATTGGAGCGGCTCGTGCCGGTGCACCGGGTGACGGATCTCACCTTGGAGGGCCCCGCCATCGAACGGGAGCTGGCGCTGGTGAAGGTCGCGTGCAAGGCGGAGGCGCGGATCGAGGCGCTTCGGCTCAAGGACGCTTTTCGCGCCGAGATCAAAGACGCCACCTTGGAGAGCTTCGTGTTCGAGCTGACGGGGCGCCCGCAAAAGATCGACAGCTTTGTCGATCTCATGCGTCCGCTCGGGCTGGTGGAGGTGAGCCGGACCGGCGTCGTCGCCATCAAGCGCGGCGCGGACGGTCTCTGAAGAGCGCGCCGCGCCGGCCCGCGCCGGCCCATCGACGGTCGGCCCGCGTCGTCCGGGTGG
>JBCCTM010000376.1:0-2891 GCA_039198535.1 Pseudomonadota bacterium | reverse complement strand
GATGCTGCACCCCGTGGAGCACCAAGGGGCGCTCTGGGTCCTCCCCCAGCGCCAGCAGCCCTTTGAGCCGCAATAGATCTTGGCCCGCCATCTCCCGCAGCGTCGCCAGCAGCGTTTTGAGTTGTTCTGCGGAGAGCGGCGCGGCGCCGAAGAATGTCTGGCTGACGACGCCATGCTCGCCGACAGCGCCTGCTCCACACCCATGATCGTGGTTGTGATGGTCATGGTTGTGATGGTCATGGTTGTGATGGTCATGGGCGTGATGGTCATGGGCGTGATCATGCTCATGGTGATGTTGGGCGTGGCGGCGTTCGCTCTCCAGCCAGTCCAGCGCGTCGTCGCTTTTCCCGCGCAGATCGTAATGCTGGGGCTCGCGCAGCAGCGCCCTGACCTTGGGCCCGTCGCGCGACCCGTCGAGAATGCGGAGCCCTGGATTGATGGCGGCGAGGGCGGCGCGGTCGACCTCCCGCGCCTCGGGCAGGTCCGTCTTGGTCAGCACCGCCATATCGGCGAACGCCAACTGCCGCACCGCCTCCCAGCGCCGCTTCAGGCTGTCCGGCCCCGCCACGGCGTCGAACACGGCGATCACCCGGGCGAGCGCGAATTGCTGCTTCACGATGTTGTCCACCAGCCCCGGCGCGTGCGGCGTGAGCAGCGCGTTCAACACCGGAGCCGGGTCGAGCAGACCGGTGGTCTCCACCAGCACCCGGCGGAACGGGCCGATCTCTCGGTCTTTGCGGCGCCGCCATAGATCGAACAGCGCTTGCTTCACATCGCTCGACGCCGTGCAGCAGAGGCAGCCCGTTGTCGTTGTGATCAGCTCGTCGCTGAAATCGGCGATCAGATCATGGTCCACCTCCACATCGCCGAACTCATTGATCAGAACAGCGGTGTCCGCGAAGGCCGGGTCCCGCAGCAGCGCGTTGAGGAGCGTGGTTTTGCCCGCGCCGAGAAAGCCCGTGAGCAGGATGACGGGGATCTGCGCAGCGCGATCGTTGGCGGGGGAGGAGAGCGGGTCCATGGCGTGCAAAAAACGCGGATCGCCTCCCGCTCGCAAGATGGTTAAGACAACCGGAGCGTGAGACCGCCGTAAAAATTTGCATCGGCGTCGCGCGGTCACGGAGCTCAGAGAGGGAGGCGGGTGCCGGAGATGTCGGGCGAGCCGGGCGAGAAATCGCTGACTTATGCGGAGGCCGGGGTCTCCATCGAGGCGGGCGACGCGCTGGTGGCGCGGATCGGTCCGGCGGCCCGGGCCACGGCGCGGCCCGGCGTGATGGGCGCGCTGGGCGGCTTTGGCGCGCTGTTCGACCTCAAGGCGGCGGGCTACGCGGACCCGCTGTTGGTGGCCGGTACCGACGGCGTCGGCACCAAGCTGCGCGTCGCCATCGATAGCGGTCGCTTGGGCGGCGTCGGCGTCGACCTCGTGGCCATGTGCGCCAATGATCTGATTTGCCAGGGCGCCGAGCCGCTGTTCTTCCTCGATTACTACGCCACAGGCGCGCTGGACCCGGCGGCGGCGGAGGCGGTGATCGCCGGGGTGGCGCGGGGTTGCGCCGAAGCCGGCTGCGCGCTGATCGGCGGCGAGACGGCGGAGATGCCGGGGCTCTATGCGGGGCGCGATTTCGACCTGGCGGGCTTCTGCGTCGGCGCGGTGGACCGGGCGGCGCTGCTGCCCAAGCGAGAGATCCCCGCGGGGGCGGCGTTGATTGGGCTTGAGAGCGACGGCGCCCATTCGAACGGCTTCTCGCTAATCCGGCGCATCGTCGAGCGCACGGGCCTCGCTTGGGAAGCGCCCGCGCCTTTCGCGCCGGAGCGGAGCTTGGCCGAGGCGCTGCTGACGCCCACCCGGCTTTATGTGCGCCCGCTGCTTGGCCTTCTGCGGGACGCCGCGTTGAGCCCCTCGGTGCTCGGCCTCGCGCATATCACCGGCGGCGGTTTGGTGGAGAACCCGGGCCGCGCTTTGCCAGAGGGGGTCGGGGCGGAGATCGACGAGGCGGCCTGGCCGCGCCCGCCGCTGTTCGACTGGTTGGCCGAGGAGGGCCCGGTTGCGCCCGCAGAGATGGCCCGGGCCTTCAATTGCGGGATCGGCATGGTGGTGGTGGAAGACGGCGCGGCGCAGGCGGTGATGGAGAGGCTCTGCGCGGCGGGAGAGCGCCCCCATCGGATCGGCCAGACGACGCGTCGGGCCGAGGGCGCGCCGGCGGTGCGCTTGATCGGGCGCAGCGCATGACCGCCGCCCGGTCGCTTCAGTTCTCGGCCGCCCGGCCGGCGCGGCTTGGCGTGCTGATCTCCGGGCGTGGCTCCAACATGGTGGCGCTGGCCGACGCCGCGCAGGCGCCGGGCGCGCCGTTTCAGATCGCGCTGGTGGCGTCGGACCAGGAGGATGCGCCGGGGCTTGAGCTGGCGGCGGCGCGCGGGTTCGCCACGGCGGCGGTGCGGCGGCGTGACTATCCGGGCGACGCCCCGGGCTTTGAAGCGGCGCTGACGGCGCGGCTGCGGGCCTCGAGCTGCGACGTGATCTGCCTCGCGGGGTTCATGCGCATCCTCTCGGATCGCTTTCTCGACGGGCCCTGGGCGGACCGCGTGCTGAACATCCATCCCTCGCTGTTGCCGGCGTTCCGCGGCCTCGACACCCACGCCCGCGCGTTGGCGGCGGGCGTGCGGATCCACGGGGCCACCGTGCATTTAGCCCGACCGGCGGTGGATGACGGCCCGATCCTGGCGCAAGCGGCGGTGCCGGTGGCCCCCGATGACGATGCGGAGCGCCTGGCGACGCGGGTCTTGGCGGAGGAGCATCGCCTCTATCCCGCCGCGCTCGCCGCCTTCGTCACCGGCGCAATCTGGCTCAGCGCCGACGGCGCGAGGATGGAAGGGGCGGTGATCTCCTCTTG
>JBCCTM010000375.1:0-2894 GCA_039198535.1 Pseudomonadota bacterium | reverse complement strand
CGGCGCGCTCGCCATGCGGAGGCCTTTTCCGCATGGGTGAGATCGTCGGCGAGAGCGACTGAAGCGGGAGCGGAGGGGTCGATGGCGTGGACCGATGAACGGGTCGAGCGTTTAAAGGAGCTATGGGCGGAAGGGATGACGGCGAGCCAGATCGCCACGGCGTTGGGCGGCGTGAGCCGGAACGCGGTGATCGGGAAAGTCCATCGCCTGGGTCTGTCCAATCGCAATACCCCTGGAAAGGCGGGGGAGGCGGAGCCAGAGGAGCCAGTGGAGTTGAAGAAGAAGGAAACGGCCGCGCCCGTAGAGGCGACCGTGGCGCCCACCCCGAAAGCCATGGCGGAGCCGACGAACGAGCAGATCGAACAGAGCGAGCAGGCCGAGGCGATTAACCCCGTCGCGGCGTTGGCGGCCGAGGTGGAGCGCAGCGCGCGGAAATTGTCGCTTCTCGAGTTGAACGAGCGGACCTGTAAGTGGCCGATGGGCGACCCGAGCACGGATGATTTCTACTTCTGCGGTCTGCCCTGCGCCGTGGATAAGCCCTACTGCGCCGCGCATGTCGCGGTGGCGTATCAGCCGATGTCCTCTCGGCGGGATCGAGAGCGCAATCGGAGCCGGGCGTCGTCAGCTTAGAGGTCGGCTCAAGGGCGGCCCTACGCTTCGACGCGGTCACTTCCGCGTCGAAAGGGTTTCTTTATCGATTATGGAACTGCTGGCGCTGGCCTTTGGTCGCTCACCGCTCAATGGACGGCCATTGGCGACGTAGTACGTCATCTCGGCGATGCAGGTGGTGTGATCGCCAACCCGCTCAATGTTCTTCGCCACAAACAGCAACTGGGCGCCTTGGCTCACGAGGCGGGAGTCGCGCGTCATGTCCACGATGAGATCTTGGAAAACGCTGTTGTGCAACTCGTCTAGGGTCACGTCTCGCTTCCATACGTCGAGCGCGCCCGCCACGTCCCGCGCCCCATAGGCGTCGAGCGCATCGGCCAATTGCCGCTGTGCAATCTCCCCCATTCGGAAGATCGCCGTCTCCGCCGGAGGCCGATTGTGGTCCATCAGGCTCTCGGCGCGCCTGGCGATGTTTTTCGCCAGATCGCCGACGCGTTCGAGGGCCGCTGAGATCCTGAGCGCGGCCACGGTCTCGCGCAGGTCTTGGGCCAAGGGCTGGCGCAGGGCGAGCAGCCGCAGCGCCGCCGCCTCCACTGCGGCGTCCCGCCGGTCGAGTTCCGCGTCCGCCGCCGCCACCCGTCTCGCCAGCTGCAGATCGCGCCGCCGCACCGCTTCTAACGCGCCGGCGAGTTGCTCCTCAGCCAGCCCGCCCATGGCGGAGAGACGGGCCCGAAGAGAGGGCAGGTCGCTGTCAAATTGATCGACGGTGGACATTTGCGAGCCAAGGCACAGTGGGGCGGCGTTTCAAACTAGACGATCCCGCGTCGGATCGCCAGGACGCCGACACCAGGGAAAATCAGCGGGGGGCGGGAACTGGGGTGGCGCCGTCTGCGCGCGGCGATACCTTTTGTCCCCGGCAATTCGTGGAGGATCGATGGATCTGGCTTTTGACGCGTCGGGGCGGTTTGTGGGCGTCGAGCAGGAGGAGGTCGTCGCTCTAGGGCATTACATGATGCTCGCCGACGCTCGATTGAACCTTTTCACAGTATTCGACGATCTGAAATACGATCGGTCCGATATCGATATGATGTCGCCGCCCATGCGGACGCACGCGGTCTCGCAGCTTAAAGCGCTTGGATTTCGGCAGATCTCGGGAACCGTCCTGCACAATAAGCGGGACGACGTGAAGTGCTTTATTCCCAAGTTTCATGCGCTCGGCGCATCGCCGTTCGATATAGCGCGATATACGCCTAAGCGGAGCAGAGACTATTACATTCTTACACCGACGCAGACTGCGTGCCAGTATATCGACGCCTATGCTCATGAAAACGCCATCGAAAAGATCGTGGCTTTGGTCAAGAGCCAGCCGATTAATTTATTCAAGTTGGTGGATTATCTTGAGAAGAAGCCGGCTCATCGCGATTTTCGCGCGGCCATTGGTTATATAAAGTCAGTGCAGCGCGAAGCTGTAACGTCCGACCCCCTGCGTCGGCGTCGCGCGCTCGGATCATTTTGAGGGCGAGCACGACGTTCAAATGTCTGGCGAGCTTGCGATGTCGAACTCCTCGGCGGGGGGCAGCCAGAGTGTGAAGCGGCTGCCGCGGCCCGGTCGGCTCTCCACTTCCAACGCTCCGCGATGGCGGGAGACCACGTGCTTCACAATGGAGAGACCGAGCCCCGTTCCGGAGGCTTGCCGCTCCGACGCCCTCTCCACCCGGTAAAAGCGTTCGGTGAGACGCGGCAGATGCTCTTTGGGGATGCCCGGCCCGGAATCCTCGACCCTGAGCCCAATTTGCCGCCGCGGATCGGTCCTTTCGGCGGCCGTGACCCGGATCGGGCGCGCATCGCCCCCATATTTCAAAGCGTTCTCCACCAGGTTCACCACCGCTTGCTCCAGCTGCGCGGCGTCCCCTCGGACGGTGAGAGGCGCGTCGACGCCGTGTAGATCCATCTCGATCCGCCCTTCCTCAAAGGCGCTCATCTGCGCGACGGCCTCGAGCGTCAGCCGCCTGAGATCCAGATCATCCCGCGGCGGCACATGCTCGCCGAGTTCGATCCGATTGAGCGAGAGCAAATCGTCGACCAGCCGCCGCATGCGATCGGCCTGCTGGGCCATGATGGCGAGAAAGCGCTCCCGCGCGGCGGGGTCGTCCTTGGCGCTTTCCTGGAGCGTCTCAATGAACCCGCCAAGCGCCGCCAGAGGCGTGTTTATCTCGGGGCTCGCGGTGGCGGCGAAAACCCCGTGCACCAGTTAGGCGCGCCCCGCCAGGGTGACGTCTTGCAGG
>JBCCTM010000374.1:0-2895 GCA_039198535.1 Pseudomonadota bacterium | reverse complement strand
GATGATCTGCGCGTTTGGCGCCTGCGACGTCGGCGGCGAGTTCACAGAGCCCCGCGGCGGCTTTGCAGCGGGCCCCTGTGGCGGCGCCGGCGCCGCGGCGTCCGCGTCCCCATCGCCAGAGCCGAGCAAAGAGGCGCGGGCCACGCCGCCGGCGCCGCCACTGGGGCCCGCTGCAAAGCCGCCGCGGGGCTCTGTGAACTCGCCGCCGACGTCGCAGGCGCCAAACGCGCAGATCATCGCTGTGGTGCCCAGCAGCCCCACCACCAAAAGACCCGCCATGGCCCCATGGAAGCCAAAAGCGGCGCGGCGGCGCGCGCGATCATTGCGCACCGCGTTAAGCCGCTCGGCCGCGCGCATCGCGAAATAGGGATCATCGCTATGGTCGGCGAGAAAGCTCTCCAGCGCCGCCGGATCGTCCCCCGGCTCGACACTGCGCCACCGCTCCAGAAGCGCCTCGGGCTCCACCTGATCCCATGCGAGCACGCCGCCCGCGGCGAGATCGGCCTGCGCCGCCCTGGCCGCGCCCGCATTCTCCGACGCCGCAGCCATCGTCGCGTCGACAAAACGCGCGACCGCCGCCGGAGAGACCGCGCGCGGACCGATCATCGGCGCGTCGTCCTCGTCCTTCGCCGCTCGGCTCCACAGGTCCGTCACATCCTGCATGCGGGCCGCCGCGTCGCTCTCGCGCCGGGCGAAAGGCGTGCCCGACCGCGTCTCCGGCGCGCGGGACAGCGCCTCGAAATCCACTTCCGGATCGAGGCGCGCCAAGGAGAGCGGTTTGCCGTAAATCAGCGCGATGCGCAGGGCGCGCTGCGCCTGAGCGAAGCTGTCATCGGCGTCGCTGGCGATCACCGCGAGCGCATCGGCGCCGCGGCTCCGCGCCGCCAACCCGTCCGCGCGGTCGATCCCCAGATCGCCCCTTTCGCCCAGCGGCTCCTCGCGGACCGTCACGCCGCGCATGCGCAAAGCGCCGGCCACCTGTTCGGCGGCGGTCGCGTCCTCGCGACCGTAGGTTAATGATATCAATGGCATAGCGTCCCCCAACTTCATCGCGCAAAATAGCCGATCCAGCCCGATGACCAAGCAAAATCAACATGATGGCCAGGACGAGGCCTGGCTTCCGCGACTTTAGCGCCTGTGTTTAGGATAAACGGGGCGCATTCGTGCGTTGCGAACCGGCGCAGCGCCCGCTGGGCGACGTGTCGGGCCGGATCGGCGAGACAGGCGAGAGGGGGGCCGACGCGATGAAGTTGGTGCGATACGGGTCTGCAGGAGAAGAACGACCCGGTTTGATCGATGCCGATGGCGGCCTCCGCGATCTCGGCGGCGCCCTGCCCGATCTGACGCCGGACGCCTTCCATGTGGATCGGCTCGACGCGCTGCGCCGTTTGGACCCCGCCAGCTTGCCGCTGGTGGCGGAGCGGGATCTCGGCCCGCTGCGCCTGGGCGCGCCTTTAGCCGACACGCCCAACTTCTTTTGCGTGGGCCTCAATTACAGCCGCCACGCCGCCGAGACAGGCGCGCCGACCCCGGCCGAACCGGTCCTGTTCAATAAGGCCACATCCGCCCTCTCAGGCCCATTCGACCCCATTGAGATCCCCCCCGGCGCGGAACGTGTGGATTGGGAGGTGGAGTTGGGTTTGGTGATCGGCCGGCCGGCCTCACGGGTCTCAGAGACCGAAGCCCTCGACCACGTGGCCGGCTATATGTTGGTCAACGACCTCTCGGAGCGGCATTTCCAGGCCGAGCGCGGCGGCCAGTGGGTGAAAGGCAAGTCCGCCCCGGGCTTCGGCAAAATCGGCCCCTATCTGATCACCGCCGATGAGATCTCCAACCCACAGTCTCTGCGGCTTTGGACGAAGCTGAACGGGCGGACGATGCAATCCTCAAGCACGGCCGACATGATTTTCAGCGTCGCGGAAATCATTAGCCATGTGAGCTTTTTTCTGACGCTGCGCGTCGGCGATGTGATCGCCACCGGCACCCCGGAAGGCGTGGGGCTGGGCATGACGCCGCCTCGCTTTCTCCGCCCGGGCGACCGGTTGGAGATCGGCGCGGACATGCTCGGCGCTCAGGCGGCGGAGGTGGTCTAAACCTCCCTCTCGCGATCACAACACTCGGGCTCGGCTGTGGCGGCGCTTCATCATGGCCCCCCAACATCCTGGCCCCCCAAACATCCTGACGCCCCACCAACCTTGGCGAACCGCGCGTCCCGCTTTCGCGAACGGCGCGCGGGGGCCTCAATGGCCACAAGCGACGTATCCCCTTTTGGGGAGCGGTTTAGCGGAGGCGGGAGAGCGCGCGGCGCTGATAGACGTCCCGGCCGATGAAACTCCCGCCCTGCGTGCGCTCGGACAGTGCGCTCAACGTGGCGAGGCGCTCTCCGCTTAAAGGATGGGTGCTGAGCCAGCTTGGCCCGCCGCGCCGCCCGCCGCTCGCCCGTTGGAGCGATCCAAACGCTTGGGCGCCGGCGCGGTCGTCATAGCCGGAGCGCGCGATGTAGCGGAGACCGATCTCATCCGCACCGCGTTCCTGGTCCCGGCTGAAGCTCGTGAAGCCCGCCTGCAGCGCCAGCCCCGCCGCTGTGTTGGCCGCGGCGCCGCCAAGCCCGCCGCCTATGGTCTGGCCGATCACGACGCCCGCCAACTGGCCGAGCACGGAGGTGGTGGCCGCCGCACGGCCGCGCTCGCGGATGTGATTGAGGTCCCCATGGGCCATCTCATGGCCCAGCACCATGGCGAGCTCGGCCTCGTTCCGCATGATCCGGATCAAGCCCGTGTGGATGTACACATAGCCGCCGCCGGTGGTGAACGCGTTGGGCGTTTTGTCATCGATCACCCGGACAATCGGCGGCGGGGCGCCGACCGGCCTCACTCGGTGAAGCTTCATGGCGAT
>JBCCTM010000373.1:0-2898 GCA_039198535.1 Pseudomonadota bacterium | reverse complement strand
GTGCTCTTCCGATCTGCTCCGTCCAGCCGGGCTCCGGCTCGATCCGAACCAGGCGCGGCCGCCCCTCGGTAAGGGTGCCGGTTTTGTCGATCACCAGCGTATCCGCCATGGCCAAGCGCTCGAGCGCCTCCGCGTCGCGCACCAACACGCCCATTTCCGCGCCCCGGCCCGCCGCCGTCATGATCGACATGGGCGTGGCCAGGCCCAGCGCGCAGGGGCAGGCGATGATCAGGACGGAGACCGCCGCGGTCAGCGCGAAAGGCAGCGCCGGCGCGGGGCCGACCGCCAGCCAAGCGAAAAAGGCGAGCCCGGCGATCGCCACCACGGCCGGGGTGAACCAACCGGCCACCCGATCGGCCTGCGCTTGGATCGGCGCTCGGCTCCGCTGCGCCGCCGCCACCAGCGCCGTGATCCGCGCAAGCCGGGTCTCCGCGCCGACGGCCGCCGCCCGCATCAGAACAGAACCCCGCCCGTTCATCGTCCCCGCGGAGACCGCGTCCCCCGGCGCTTTCTCCACCGGTAATGGCTCGCCGGTGAGCAAGCTCTCATCGATGCTCGAGCCGCCTTCTGAGACGACGCCGTCGACCGGGATCGTCTCGCCCGGCCGCACGCGCAGGAGATCGCCCGGGCGGATCTCCTCGAGCGGGACATCCGCTTCCACAGGCGCGCCGTCGATGTCCGTCACGCGGCGCGCCGTCTGGGGCGCGAGGCTCAACAAGCGGCGCACCGCGTCGCCAGTGCGCTCCCGGGCGCTCAGCTCGAGCACCTGGCCCAGCAGCACCAAGGCGATTATGGCGGCGGCGGCCTCAAAATAGAGCGGTGGGCGCCCGCCCGCGTCCAGCAGCGCTTCCGGGAACACTCTGGGCGCCAGCAACGCCACCGTGCTGTACGCGAAGGCCGCGCCGACGCCGATGGCGATCAGCGTCCACATGTTCCAGGCGCCCGTGCGCAGCGAGGAGACGCCGCGGGCGAAGAAAGGCTGGCCGAGCCAGAGCACCACCGGCGCTGTCAGCGCGCCTTGCAGCCAACGCGCCAGATCCGCGCCCAGCCAGCGTTCCACCGGCAGCCCCAAATGGCGCCCCATCTCCAGCGCCACCACCATGCCCGCCAAGGGCGCGGCGAAGCGCAGTCGTCTGCGGAAATCCACCAATTCTGGATTGGGGCCATCATCGAGGCTGGGCGTCGCGGGCTCCAGGGCCATCCCACAGATCGGGCAGTCGGCCGGATGGTCGCTTTCGACCTGGGGGCACATTGGGCAGATGTACAGCGTCCCCGGCGGCGGCGGGGCCTGTTGCGGCGCGTAGCGCTCCGGGTCGGCGTCGAACGCGGCTTGGTTCGCCGCGGTCGAGAAGAAGAAGCGCCGTCCGTCATGTTTTGACAAAAACGCCGTGTCGGCCCGCGACACCGCCTCGCCGGAGACCGGATCCGTCGCTTCTAAGTAAGCCTCTGGATCGGCCGCGAATTTGTCCCGGCAGGCGGTGCAGCAGAAGCCGTAGGTCCGGCCCTGATGCGCGTGGGTCGGAGGCGCTTTCGCCGGATCGACGGTCATGCCGCAGACCGGATCGCGCAGGGGGAGTTGGTGAACCATGGGTGCGCTATGCCGCTTCCCGCAACGGGAGGGTCAAGCGCCGCGCCGCGCGGGCGTCATAGGCGGCCGCGCCGGGTGTCTCGCCGTTCGCATGGGCCTTAGTGGGCGCTGAACACGCCCTCGACGCCCGGAGCTCGCTTCAGGCCCGTTCGCCGCGGCGCTTGACGGCGTTGGTGACGCCGCGCGCCCTTGACGCTAAGCGCCCGCGACCCTGAATACCGCGCCAGGGGTTGGCGGCGGAGTGAGCAGGAGGGTCAGATGACGGATCTCGGACGGCGCGCGCTTTTGGCGGGCCTCGGCGCGATGGCGGCGACGCCCGCCGCGGCGTTTGTGCGCGATGCGGACCGGGTTGCGGATATGGCGGAGGCGGGACGACGCTTTCTCGCCGTCGCGCCCTCAACCGCGCGGTTTGCGGTGGAGAGCGGCGAGGCCACACGCTGGCACTGGACCAATACGCGCCTGTTCCCCCGCAACGGCGCGTCGCTCGCCGCCATGGGCGCCCAACAGCGGCGCGCGGCGATGGCGCTGCTCGACGCCAGCGCCTCCGCGGAGGGCGCGTCCCGCGCGCGGCAGATTATGGCGCTGCAATCGCTGATCCGGGGCGACCCGCTGAACTTCTTTGTCAGCGTCTTTGGCGAGCCGGGCGATCCGCTCTGGGGATGGCGACTGGAGGGCCACCATCTCTCGCTCCACCACCGTGTGGCGGGCGACGCGGTGAGCGCGGCGCCGTTCTTCCTCGGGGCGAGGCCCAACCGCGGCGCCGATGGTCGCCGCCCGCTTGGCGCGATCCAAGACGCCGCTCATCGGTTTCTGCTCGACATGCCGCCGGAGGTGCGGCGGCAGGCGCAAGTCTCGACGCAGATCCGCGGCTTCATGCGCCACGCCACCGGCAACGCCGTCCGTGCGACGCCGCCGCCGCCGGAAGGCGTGCCTGTGGGCGCCTTGGGCGCCGCGGGAGAGACCGCGGCGCAAGAGATCGCCGCAGCGTATCTCGCCTCCCTCCCGGAGAGGGCGGCGGCGCGCGCTTTGGAGCGCATTGGCGAGGCGGGATGGGAGACGGTGCGCTTCTCTTGGCGCGGGCCGGCGGCGGTGGATGAACGGCATTATTGGCGGCTCCAAGGCCCTACCTTTGTGCTCGAATGGGACGATACCCGGCATGGCGGGGATCACATTCATTCCGTCTGGCGGGATTACACCGCTGATTTCGACCCAACTGCAGCGCTGTAGCCGCGTGGCGCGCCGCCCGATCAGGGTCGGCGAAGACGGCGGCCGTCAACTCCGTCCGGAAGAACCCCGGCCCGATGGCGTTG
>JBCCTM010000372.1:0-2900 GCA_039198535.1 Pseudomonadota bacterium | reverse complement strand
CTGAACAGCTCAGCCGTCAGTGAATTCAGCAACACCAGCATCACGAACAGCAGCACCAAGCGCAGCAGCACGGCGATGATGACGCCCAGCCGCCGCACATTGGCTTGATCCTCCGCTGGGGCCCGTTTCGACTCGATCGACAAATACAAGAGATTGTCGAAGCCGAGGACGGCTTGCAGAAAAATCAGCATCGCCAGCGTGGCGAGGGCGGAGAAGAGCTCCATGGCCGAAATCCGTGTTTGGTGTCTAAAGCGTTACGCCGCACTGAACCGCAATTTGGTGAACGGTCCGGTAACGGAGATCGCTTGCTTCACGCGGCCGGTTCAGCGCGTTACGCTCTTGCTCCATCAAGACGCCAGCGAGGCGGGAGCACATACATGATCGGTTTTCCGGGCTTTCCAGGATTTCCAGGGTTTCCCGGCGCCGGCGCGTCAGCCGGCCCCGAGCGCGGACCCAGCGGCGACGAAGCTGCGGTGGTTCTGATCAACACCTTCGTGGTGCCGGCGGCCATGGAGGAGGCGTTTTTGCAGTGGTGGAAGCTGCTCCGCCCCATGTTCGCCGCGCAGCCCGGCTTCGTTTCCGCCACGCTGCACCGCAGCCTCGATGAGAATGAGCGCTACCGGTTCATCAATGTGGCGGAATGGCGGAGTAACGAGGCGTATCGAAACGCCCTGTCCAAACTGTGGAGCTCCGCGCCTCGCCCGCGCATACCGGGCCTGGAGTGGCACCCGGCGTGGTATGAAGTGGTTGAGACCGCCTGAGCCTCACAGCCCGCGTACAAACTGCGCCCGCGTACAATTGGTTCGCATCTCCAGCGGCGTCTTCATGCGCGATAGGCGCGCCGCCATCCCAGCATCAAGCAAGATGAGCGCGTCCCAAGCGAGGGAAAGGCGCTGACCCCACGCCCGAACCGCCGGACGCGTCGCCTCAGGGGGCCGGCGCGTCCAGTGCGGGGACGTCTGATTGCGGGGATGTCGGATCTGGGCGCGATGGGCGGGCCGCCCGCTATCCGCCGATATGATCCTCCCGGGCGGCTAACTCCCGAGGGTGGGCGGCGACCGCGCGAAGCAGTCGGTCGATCTTGGCGCGGGTGCGCGGTTTCGGGGCGCTCACGGGGACCGACGCTCGCGGCCGGGTCGGCTCGGCGCGGCGCGGTCGGATGGGTCCATCCGCCGGCGCCGCGTCAGCGCCGCCCTCTTGGGCCCCCGGCGCTTCGTGATTGTCAGTGTCGCGCTGCGCGCGACGGCTCAATTCGTCCGTCGTTCTATGAAACCAATCGTCGAATGGCTCTTGTATGAAATCCATTGCGTGTCTCCCCAATACGTTTGTTATGCGCCACCCTCTCCCACGGCTGGCTTGGGGGGCGCCACAGTCAAGATGGATCAGACGGCGGCGACAAATGGTCGCGAGGCCCGCGCCAGTCACACGGGGCCGCGACGGCCTTGGTCCGCAGCGATAGGAAGAGCCCGCGCCTGGCGCGGGCCGCCGAATAGGCCCCCGGCGCAAACTTGGCGGGGCGACAAGGGGTGGAGCGGTGATGGACGGGTCCGAACGCAGGAGCCATGCGGCGCTGGCGGAAGACGGGGCGACGGCGGAAAAGCCCAATTGGTATCGCGAGGGCCTGCCGCATATTTGGCTGCCTTACGCTCAAATGAAAACCATGACGCCGCCGATCCCGGCGGTGGCCACCCGAGGCTCGACCCTTCAGCTCGACGATGGGCGGCGTCTGGTGGACGGCGTCGGCGCTTGGTGGACGGCGGCCCATGGCTACAACCACCCCCATCTGCTCGACGCCGCCCGGGCGCAGCTGGAGCCCATGCCGCATATCATGCTGGGCGGGCTCGCCCATGAGCAAGCCTACCGCTTGGCGGCCCGGTTGGCGGCGCTCACCCCCGGGGATCTCGGCCGCGCGTTCTTCTCTGAGTCAGGCTCCGTGGCGGTGGAGGTGGCGCTGAAGATCGCCGTCCAATATTGGCGCAACGCCCATGGACAGACGCGCTCAAAATTTGTGGCGTTCCTGGGCGGCTACCATGGCGACACCTTCGCCACCATGGCGGTGTGTGATCCCGACGAAGGCATGCACAGCCTATTTCAGGGCAGCCTCGCGCCACAGCACATCCTGCCCTTGCCCGACACGCCGGCGCGCCACGACGCGCTGGAGCGGCTGTTGGCGGAGGATCAAAGCATCGCCGGCGTCATCGTGGAGCCGCTGATCCAAGGCGCGGGCGGCATGCGAATGCATGATGTTGAGACGCTTCGCCGGATCCGCGCCGCCTGCGACGCGCCGACCGCCGCCGGCGAACGTCAGGGACCGCTGCTGATTTTCGACGAGGTGTTCACGGGGTTTGGGCGGACGGGCGAGATGTTCGCCGCCGACGCCGCCGGTGTGACGCCCGACATCATGACGCTGGGCAAGGCGTTGAGCGGCGGGGTCACGCCTTTGGCCGCCACTCTGGCGAGCGCCCGCGTCTACGCGGCGTTCCATGATGACGATCCCGATAAGGCGCTGATGCATGGGCCGACCTACACCGGCCATGCGGTGGGCTGCGCCGTCGCCAATGCGGGGTTGGATCTGTTCGAGCGCGAGCCTCGGTTGGCGCAGATCCGCGCCATAGAAGCGCAGTGCCGGGCTGCGCTCGCGCCCCTTGAGGCGCTCGAACAGGTGGCCGCGGTGCGGGTGCGCGGCGCGGTGGCCGCGATCGAGATGGCCGAGGCGTTCGACATCGAGGCGGCCCGCGCCTGGTTCATCGCCCAAGGCGCCTTTATCCGCCCGCTCGGCCAAGTGGTCTACATCACGCCGGCCTATACCATCGAGCCCGATGAACTGGCCGCCCTGACCACCGCCATGCGCCGCTTCGCCGAGGAAAGGCCGGTTTGAAAGGCCGGTTTGAAAGGCCGGT
>JBCCTM010000371.1:0-2906 GCA_039198535.1 Pseudomonadota bacterium | reverse complement strand
GTCACCACCACCATCATCCGCGATGGCCCTCATCCCCGGTTTGCGGCCCGTCGCTGAAGGCCGGCCCGACGGCATCGGGCGGCGGCTCGGGCTTTGGCGTCTCACCGGCCGAGAGCACGTCCTCGATCATCGGGATCAGCCGGCCCAACAATCCCGTCCGACGAAACACATCCCGGCAGGCGAGGCGGACGGCGCGCGCCGGATCCTCGCCCTGGAGCCGGCCTTTCGCCGCCAGCCCTGCGATGCGGAAAGCTTCCGGGGCCACGGTCTCAAATTTCACGAGGTCGGCGATATCGTACACAAAGGAGAGCGGCTTGCCGCTGTGCAGAAAGCCAATCGCCGGCGCATAGCCCGCCGCCAGCACAGCCGCTTCCGTCACGCCGTAGAGACAGGACGTCGCCGCGGAGAGGCAGCGGTTTGGCGTGTCCGAGCCGTCCCAAGCAGCCGGGTCGTAATTGCGGCGCCGCCATGTGACGCCGTGTTGCTGCGCGAGAAGCTCATAGAGCCGCCGCACCCGCGCGCCTTCCACGCCGCGCAGCTGGTCGATCGACCGCTTGTCCGGCGCCGGCTCGTCGAACCGGATCTCGAACATCTTGCGGACCACCTTGAGACGCGCTGCCGGGTTCAGCGCCATGCTGGCCTGCCATAACAGTTTGTCGGACCGTGCTCCGCCGGGCTGGCCGGCCGCGTAAAGCCGCACGCCGCCTTCCCCGACCCAAATCAGTAGAACGCCAGCCGCGCCTGCGAGGGAGACGGCGGCGTGGCTGGCGCGGGCCCCGGGCTCCAGCATCACACAGGCGAGCCCGCCGATGGGCAGATGCGTCCGTACGCCGGTCGCATCCACCGCCACGAACGCGCCGTCGATCACATCGAGCTGGCATTTCTCGACGAAGACGATCGAGGCGCGCTCCTTGAGCGGGATCGGCTTCGGCGGCGGAGCGCCGGGAGCCGCCTTGGCGGGCGTGGGCTTGGCGGGCGTGGGCTTGGCGGGCGTGGGCTTGGACGTCACGGCGCCCGTCGAATCAGCATCAGGCCGCAGCCGAAGGCTTTAGCCCGGCCGAAGCCTTGAGCGAGCGTGTCGACGAAAACGCCCGGATCGGTCACTTCGATCAGGCCTTCGAGGTCAAACACGCCAAACACCGCCCGCTGCGCACTGCGCCGCCTTGGGATGCGGATCACATGATAGGCGTCGAGGCGCGCCGAGCGCTCGCGTCGCTCCTCCTGTGGCTCCTCTTGCGGCTCCTCGTGTCGCTTCTCGGGTGTATGCTCGATGAGGCGGAACCCAGACGCCTCGCTGCGGGCGCAGATCCAATCGAGCGCAGCCTGCTCGGCGATGGCGTGACGCTGCTGGGCGCGAAGCTCCTGGGGCGTCTCGTTGATCACCTTCTGCGCGATGTCGAACCGCTTCGAGCGTTTGCCATTGCTCGCTTTGACGTTCGGATCGTTGCGGGTGGCGTTGACCCGCAGCTGGAAGGAGAGGCGATCCCCTGTCTCCAGGTCCGGTTCAAAGCGCCGCGTCTCCACGTCGAAGATCGCGGAATGAGGATCGGGCGCGCGTCGCGACAAGGTGAAGAACTTGGCGTCGTCTGCGCCACGCCACAACCAATCCCGTGTGCGATCGGAGCGGTCGCCGAACACAGTCCAAAGCAGCCGGTGCTGCGCGTCCATCACCTCGCCCATGCGCCTTGATCCGAGCGCCGCGGCCACCAGTTGGTCCGCCGGCGCGTCATGGCGCAGGCGTAGGCGAGAGAGATAGAGCGGATCAGCCATCGTCGTCCTCCGGGTCGGTCTCGTTCAGCGCCGTCACCCGTTCGGCGCGTTGCGCGAAATGCCAGGCTCTGCGGTCGAGCGGCTGATCGTAGCGGCGCTCAATGCGGCCTTCAGTGGCGTGGCGGCCTTGGGCGTCGGCCTCTTCCTCAGCGATGAACAGCGGCCGTGCGCGCCGCTGCTGTCGGTCGGCGAACAGGGCGGTGCGGGCCTTTGCATCCCAAGTGGCGTCCGCCGCATCAAAGGCCGCTCGCGCGCTTTCGCCCCCCAAAATCACCGGCGCTAAGGGCGCGGCGAGGGGGCAGGCCTTGCGGCCGAGCGACAGGGTGAACGCGGGACGCTCCAGCGCGTCGCGCAGCGCGGCGAGGCTCCAGCGCGCGCCGGCCTTGGCGCGGTAGGCGGCGTCGAACAGCACATCCATGCGATACTCGCGCACCGAGATCGACGTGACGGGCGCGCCGCGGCGCAGCGCGTCCGCCCGCGTGGAGAAGGGCTCCCGAGCATTCGATTTGACGCTTTGGAAGGTGTGGTAGTCTTGCAGGACGCGCCCGGGCTTCCAGGCGCGGGTGGCGACGGCGTAGCCCTCCGCGAGCGCGCGCTGGCCGTCGTCGTCGGTCCGCCTGAGGCCAAGCGCCGCGCCCACCAGGCCCAGCAGCGCGCCCTTGCCCGGGCGATCCACGCCGCCCCGCCGATTGACGCCCGCCAACTCCCCAAACGACGCCAGCGGCGCGGCGAGTTGGATGACCAGCCACTCGCTCATGCCGCGGGCCCATGGAACGGAAGCGCGTCCATGCCGCCTGAGCCGAAGGCGGCGACGTCCGAGAGGGGCGCGGCGCCGGAGGCGAAGACGCTCTCCGTTTTCATGTCGGCCGCGCGCACATTCAGGAAGCGCTGGGCGTCAAAGCTCGGGCCATAGGCCGCCGTGAAGGCGTTGCGCCGGCTCTCAAGCGCGGCGATGGAGGCCACCATCAGATCGCCGCCTCGCACGGGGTTGAGAAACGCGTTGGCGAGGGTCAGCGGCTGCTGGTCGCCCAAGGTCGCGAGAAGAAATTCGGCGCGCACATGGTTGGCGAAGCTGTTCTTTTTGCCCGAGGGCGAGGCCAGCGCGAACGCCTCCACAAACGCCTCCAACGCCCGCG
>JBCCTM010000370.1:0-2960 GCA_039198535.1 Pseudomonadota bacterium | reverse complement strand
GGCCTTGGCGGCCCGCCATTGGCCCGCCGTGAGGAGTTTGTAGATGCGTGTCGCCGTCATGCCCCAGGAACTGTCCGCCGACATGCCGCCGGTCGATTTGTTATGAACGCGAGGCTCTCCCGGCCGTCAGCGGCCAGATCCCCTGTTATGGCTGTAAAGCGCGCGCGCGTGCGACGCAACAACCGGCCAGGCCTCAGCCGCTCTCCGGCGCGGCAAGACGGCGCGCATCGGCTTGCAGCGCCCGCGCGAGCGCGTCCGCCGGTGGGGCGCGCATGGCGAGCTCAAGCGCCCCTTGCACCAACGCAGTATCCACGGGCGGCTCCAGCGCCATCAGCGCCACCGCATACCGATACGCCATGACGGTGTTGTCCGGAGCCGCCGCCAACGCCCTTTCGTACCAGCGCACGCCTTCTTCGACGCTGGCGCCGTAGATTCGCCCGCCGCCGCGCCGAACGACTTCCAGATGCCAGCCGCCCATCAGCGACATGGCCCAGGGATCATCCGGCGCGAGGGCCAATGCGTGCTCGATATGGGAGCGGCCGCGGCCGGCCAGCCCCTTCAAATGGGCTGACAGCGCGCTCATCTGAGCCCCACGCACGCCGAGCGCGACCGCGAGCTGCAGATTGGCTTCCAAATGGTCGGGATCGAGCTTAAGGGCGGCTTCGGCGAAGCGCTCAGCCTGCTTCGCGATTTTTTTCACAGGCGCGTCGTCGCCCAGCAGCATGGCCCGGGCGAGGGTGGAGCGCGCCGCCAGGGCGAAGCCGTCGGCCGATTCCAGAGCCGCCCCCATCGCCGTCGCGCGCGCAAATTCGCCAAGGGCGTAGGTCGCCTCCGCCGCCTCCAAAGACGCCGAAGGAGCTTCGGCTAACGTCAGCTGACCGGACTGGGGGCCGGCGGCGACAGGCGCATCGCCGGGCGTCGCCTCCACCCGCGCCAGTCCGAGGGCGGCGAGGACACAGGCGGCGATCGCCGCGCGGCTTGATGACGCAGATCCCATAGAAGCGAAGATTGGGCCGACGCGCCCCGCCGGCAAATTAAATTTCTGTGGGCCGCGCTAATCCAACACGACGGGCATGTGCCGGGCCCGGGCTGAGTGTTCGATCGCCGCGGCGCCCTCGTCGCTGATGGCGAGTTCATCGCGCAGCAGCTCCATCACGCGCAGCTCAGTAAGGGCGAGGCTGTTGTCCGCGGTCGCCACCTCAATGGCGGCGGCGTAGGCGGTCTCATAGAGATGCTCCGGCAACGCTTCCTTCACCAAGGCGAGCACGCGGCGCAGCCCTTCTGGCCCCGCCATCACGCCGCCGCAGGCCTCAGCGACGCCGACGAGATCCTCCTCGTCGAAATCGTCAAACATGGGGAAGGTGCGCACGACCCGGCCGATCATCCGCAATTCGCTGCCGGTGATGGAGCCGTCCGAGGCGGCGGTGAGCACCATTGCGTAAATGATGGCCTCCTGGGGCGACAAAAGGTCTGCGTCATCGTCCATTGTGCGGCGCGGCCTCCATAGGCGTTGATCTCGCCGCGGACCGTAGGCGGGCGGCGCGCGGGTGACAAGCGCGCTTTACTCGCCCCGCGCAGCCCCGCCGTCCCCCAGGAACCGGGCGGTTTCGGCGCACGCCTCGGCGAGCCCCATACGCTCCGGCGCGACGCCGTCCGGAAAGGCGTTCATCAGGCGGCTTGGGGCGCGCGTGTCGAGCATGACGAACACGCCGCGATCGTCGGCCCGGCGAATCAGCCGCCCAAAGGCTTGTTTAAGGCGTGAGCGGACAATCATGTCGTCATAGCCGGAGCCGAAGGCGGCGCGCCGCGCTTTATGCAGAATGTCGGGGCGCGCCCAAGGCGTGCGGTCAAGCACGATGAGGCGTAAGGATCGTCCCGGCACGTCGACGCCGTCGCGCACGGCGTCCGTCCCGAGGAGGCAGGCGTCCTCCTCCGTCCGGAAGACATCGAGCAACGCGCCGGTCTCCATGGCGTCCACATGCTGGGCGTAGAGGGCGAGGCCCGCCCCCGCCATGGGCCCGATGAGTCGCGCATGGACGGCCCGCAGCCGCGCAATCGCAGTGAAGAGGCCGAGGCCGCCGCCGCCTGACGCCGCGAACAGCGCCCGGTAGGCCCCGGCGATCTGATCTGGATTGTCGCGGTTGACGTCGGTCACCACCAGAACGCGGGAGAGCCGTCCGTAGTCGAAGGGCGAAGGCTCGTCGAGCCTTTCAATGCGGGCGCTGGAGCCGGCGAGCCCCAGGCGCCGCTCAGCGGACGCCCAAGCGGCCGCGGCGGCGGTCTCATCGGCTGAGGCGCCGTCCGCCCTGCTCTCTGTGCGCCGCGGCGCCGGCGCGTCCCGTAACGTCGCCGAGGTTATGACCGCGCCGCCGGCCGGAAGCAGCACGTCCGCCGCGAGGCGCTCGGCCGGATTGACGTAGTGGCGGCGCAGCCCGATGTCGCCGGCCGCGCCTTTGGCGACCCCCACCTCGAACCACATGACGAACGCCTCGTCCGGCGGGACGGCGAGCTGCGCCAGCATGTCCCGCCAGACGCCCGCAAGCCCCTCGGCGCGCCAAAGAAGCCCGCGCGCCGCCGCATCGATCCGGGTGCGATCGGCCGTCTCCAGCTCCCCCGCCTCATCGCGAAGCCGGGCGAAGAGGCCGGCGGCGAGGGTCTTCAGCGCGCCTTGGAGGCCGCCGAGCGCCTCAGCCAGGCGGGTCGCCGCGTCAACCAGGGCTGGGGCGAGCTCGTCGAGCCCCGCCTCAAGGGTTCCAGCGCGCGCGGCGCCCGACCGGGCCGCCGTGTGCCGGGCGGCGGCGGCGAGGAACGCCTCGCCCGCGCCCACGGGGAAGGGCTCGCCGAAGAGAGCGGCGCCATCCTCGCTCCGCGGCGCGACCCGTTCGCGCCAGCCATCGCCCGGCAGCTCGGCCGCCGCGATGCGAGCTGTCTGCAGGCCGTCCGCTGCGCCTCCGTCGTCG
>JBCCTM010000369.1:0-2981 GCA_039198535.1 Pseudomonadota bacterium | reverse complement strand
CGCGCTGCCGTAGCCCGGGCCTTGGGCGATCTTGTCCAGGACCGCGTCGATCTCCGCATCCGGCAAATCGGGCGGCGCGCCAAGGGCGCAAGCGGCGAGATACTGGGCGGCCAGGGTCTCGACCTCCACGGCCACATCCAACGCCTGGGCGAGGTCGCGCCCGCAGGCGATCAGCCCATGATGGGCCAAGAGGCAGGCTTTGCGCCCCTCCAGCGCCGTCAAAGCGTGGTCTGACAATTCCTGCGAGCCGAAGATCGCGTAGGGCGCGCAGCGAATGTCCCGGCCGCCGGCGATGGCGATCATGTAATGGAACGGGCCGATGCCCCTCCCATGGCACGCCAGCGCCGTGGCGTGGACCGGATGGGCGTGCAGCACCGCGCCGAATTCGGGGCGCGCGCGCAGGATGTCCCTGTGAAAGCGCCACTCGGAGGACGGCCGCCGCCCTTCCGCGCCCGTCCACGCGCCCGACCAGGCCATCTGCACCACATCGGCGGGGCCCATGGCGTCATAAGCGACGCTCGATGGGGTCACCAGCAAGCCCCGTTTGCCGGGCAGGCGCAGCGAGAGGTTGCCAGACATGCCTTGATTAAGCCCGAGCGCGTTCATCCGTCGCGCCGTGGCCACAATCTCCGCGCGGCGCGCTTTGTCAGGCGGCGCGGCCCCTTTGGCTTTCCGGGGGGCGCCGGCGCCTTCAGCGCGGGGCGCGCCGCGCGCCTTGGCGGCTTTGTTGGCTCGCGCCCCTGATCCCGTCACCGATCCGTCCCCATCGCATCCTTTGAGCCTGGTCCGCCGGGCCGCGGCTCACTTGATCGCAAGGGGCGCGCCCATGGATCCCGTGGCCCCGGCGATGGGCGTGGGGGAGTAGAGATAGGTGAAGACATAGGTTTCGCTCTCCGCCAACTCCGCCAGCCGCATATTCTCTTGGTTCACGATCCCATGCCGGGTCTGCAGATAAGCGTGGACGCAGAAGACGCAGCCTGGGTCCGGGTGCGGCACCACTTCCGTCGGCCAGCTATCCGCCCCGGTGAGCCCCGCTTGGACCTCCTCCGCCGCCCAGCGCGCCACTTCCATGCCGATGCCTGGGGCCCCGGCGTTATAGACCGCCGGCGCGCTCCAATGGCGCTCCCACCCGGTGCGGAACAGCAGCGCATCGCCCGGCGCGAACTCGAAATCGGCCATGCCCTGCGCCGCCAACGCCGCGCGCACATGGCGCATCTCGATCATGTCGCCGGCCGCCATCTCCCCGTCCCAGATGGCCGAGACGTCGATCAGCACGCCGCGGGCGATGATGGGGTGCAACTTCTCGGTGCCGAGCTTTCGCAGGCCATAGGCGCCGGCCCCGCCCGCATAAAGCTCGCCCACCGGCACGCCATTGTAGAAGCGCATGCCCGCGAAATCATCGGGGCCGACCCGCACGCCGATATGGCCGAGCCCGTCGAATTGCGTGCCGACCTGGCCCACCTCGGCGGTGAGGATCTCATCATTGGAGACCAGCGCGTTGCCGCCGATGGGCCCGCCCGTCGGCAGGCCGGGAATACGCAAGGTGAATTGGCGCCCGCCGAACAGCGGCATGTCGGCGGTGTAGGGGTGGCCGAGCTTGAACACCCGCTCGCCCGTGCCCGAGGCGAGCGCGCGCTGCACCACTTCAGGCTTGGTGTACCAATTGGTCGATCCCGCCTCATCGCCCTCGCCCCACAGCGGATTTGGCCACCATTTGGAGCCGAGCGGCGTCTCCATCACGTCGCCATCCACCCAGGATTTGCCCGCGCAGGCTTTCCAATCCTGGAGCGAACAGGCCCGCGCCTCGCCCGCCATCGGCCCAAGCCAGAGACCCATGCTCAAGGCGAGGCCCGCCCCCGCGATTCCGCTCGCAGCCCTCGCCGCTCGGCGTCCACTCCGTTCCATCCCGCATCCTCCGGTCTCGCACGCGCGCCGCTCGCGATGGCGGTCTCTTGGCGTTGGTTAGCGGGGACTAAAACCGGCCCCGCGGGAGGAGGACAAGGGCGCGCGCGCGGCGGCGAGCGTCTCAGCCCGCGGAGGGGCCCGCCTCCGCCCATTCAAGCAACAACCGCGTCACGGTTTCCGGTTGATCCAACATCAGCCAATGCCCCGCGCCCGCCACGCGCTCATAGCGCCACTCAGCTTCCACGAAGCGGTCCGAACCGGCGATCTGCGGCTCCCACATCAGCTCTTCATCGACGCCCCAGAGCCCCAGGGTGCGCGTCCTGACAGGCATGGGCTCAGGCAGCGCGCCGCTGAGCGCGGCGTGTAGGATCTCCCCCACGGGATGGGCGAGCTCAATCCGGCGCATTGCTTCGAGATATCCCGGCTCGGCCACCATGCGATCGGCGATGGCCTCGCCCTGCGGATGGCTCGCCAACATGAAGCGCATGAAAGCCCCGTCCGCGGCGCGGAACAGGTCGGGCGCGATCTCGGTCTGCGCGAGCAGAAAATACCAGAGATTGCTGAGCGTGCCGTGATCGAGGTCGAACAACGCCCCCGCATGCCCGACCGAGAGCGCCGCATAAGAGGTGATCCGCTCTGGGGCCGCCGCCGCCATCTCCCATCCGACCACCGCGCCCCAATCATGGGCGACGAGATCAAAGCGCCCCACGCCCAAGCGATCAAGCAGCGCCAGAAGGTCGGCGGCCAGCCGCGCCCCGCCGTATCGCTCCAGATCGGTGTGGCGTTGGCTGCGTCCATAGCCCAGCAGATCCGGCGCGATCACACGGTAGCCGCGCTCAGCGAAGGCGTCGCTCTGGGTCCGCCAGAGCCTGCCGTCATCGGGCCAACCATGCAGCATCACGACGGTTCTAACGGCTGCGCCGCTGCTCGGCCCCGCGCCGTTCCCTGTGTCGCGCGTATGATATCGCGCCCCATCAATCTCGATTTCCATCCGGTCTTCCTTTCCCCTTCGCCCCGGCGTTGACGGGCTAAAGCGGCCATCCGCGCGCGCGGCGGGTCACCCGGGGCTGTCGCTT
>JBCCTM010000368.1:0-2984 GCA_039198535.1 Pseudomonadota bacterium | reverse complement strand
GCCACGGACCGGAGAAGGCCGGCCGCCAAATCCCCGCGTTCAGAACCGTCTCGCCGCTAAAGCAGCGACGGAGCGGACGGGCGGCGCAGGTCCGTGGCCGAAGGCGGGGTACGCCGCTTGGGGCCATTGAGGCCCCCGCGCGCCGTTCGCGATGGGATGCGGCGCGCGGCGCGTTAAGGCGGCCGGTGAGCCGCGTCGCCGTCCGAGCGCTGAGCAGACCGACGGTGTTGGCCGCCTCACCCCCCCCCGCCGCGTCTCCGCCTCACCCCTTCCGACACCCCCCGCCGTGTCGATGAAGGGCCCGCGCGCCGGCGTTGGCGCGTCGCCTCCGCCAACAGAAGCCATGCAGCGAGCCACCCTCGCCCGGCGCGTGTCCTCCATCGCTCCTTTTTGCGCAAGGCGGCCCCGAACGAAGAGGCTTTAGCGACCGGCGTCGTCCGGTCCGCGCTCCATCGGCCGAGCTGGATGCAAAGCGCGCAGACGGCGGCCGGCGATGCGCGGCTGGGTCACCCTCTGCGATGTCTCGCGACAAGGCCCGCCATCGCTCTCGGCGTGACAGCGCCGGCGCCGCCGCGTAGACCGAGGTCGTGAGCGCTGCGACATTCGGACACGGCTGACGCGGCGCGAAAAGCGCGGGCAGGGAGACAACGCGATGGGGCCGCTTAAGGGCGTGAAAATAATCGAAATGGTGGGCATCGGCCCCGGGCCGTTCGCCGGCATGCTGTTGGCGGATATGGGCGCCGAGGTGATCGCCGTGGAGCGCCCCGGTGGCGCTTCCATGATGCCGAAGGACGCGACCCGCCGCGGCAAGACCTTTCTGGAGGTCAATGTGAAAACCGAGGAAGGCCGCGCCCAAGTGCTCGACCTGGTGGAGGGCGCGGACGCCTTGATCGAAGGTAACCGCCCGGGCGTGATGGAGCGGCTCGGCCTCGGCCCCGACGCGTGCCTCGCGCGCAATCCGCGGCTTGTGTTCGGCCGCATGACCGGCTGGGGCCAAGAGGGCCCGCTGGCGCCGACGGCGGGGCATGATCTCAACTACGCCGCCATCACCGGCGCGATCCACGCCATCGGCCCCGCGGACACGCCGCCGCCGCCGCCGCTCAATTTGGTGGCCGATTACGGCGGCGGGGCGATGTTCCTCGCCTTCGGCGTCGTCTGCGCCCTGCTGGAGGCGCGCCAATCGGGCCACGGCCAGGTGGTCGACGCCGCCATGGTGGACGGCGCCTCGTTGATGATGGCGATGTTCCATTCGATGAAGGCCAGCGGCGCTTGGGCGCCGGCGCGCAACGCCAACCTGTTAGATGGCGGCGCGCATTTCTACGGCTGCTTCCGCACCAAGGATGACCAGTTCGTCTCCCTCGGGGCCATCGAAGGGCCGTTCATGCAGGTGTTCATCGAGAAGGCCGGGCTCGATGAGAGCTGGATGGCGAAGCACATGGATCAGAGCGCGTGGCCCGCCTTGCGCGAGGAAATGGCGGCGCTGTTCGCCGAGAGGACCAGCGCCGAGTGGCGGGCGCTGTTGGAGGGGACAGACGCCTGCTTCGCGCCGGTGCTGCCCTTTTGGGAAGCCCATCGCCATCCCCACGCGCAGGCCCGCGACGCGTTCATCGAGCTCGACGGCTTCATCCAGCCGGCCCCGGCGCCCCGCTTCTCACGGACCAAGCCCGAGGTGGCCGGCGCGAAGGCGGTTAAAGACTAGAACGTGATCTCTCTGGCTGGACGGGTATCCGCACGGGGGTGGAGAGCCTCCGCATGCGTCTGGAGAGAAGCGATCCACAGGCCGCCAATGCGACGCCAAGTGGCCTCGACCGCGCCGGGAGGTGTCGCTGAGCCAATGTTCGAGCTTGGCGAAGACCGTCTCTATGGGATCGAGCCCCGGGCCGTGAGCTGGCCGGAACGTCAGTTGGTCCCGGCCGCTCTGATCGCATCGCGCGCCGCCGCGCCCTTCTAGCCGCCGAGCGTGTCGAGGATGACAATGTCGCCCGCGGAGAGGATCGGAGCCAAGCGCGTCTCGACATGACGGGGGAACAGCCCGTCGTTGAGGGCCTGTCGATCCCGAAGGCCGCGTCAATCCGGTCGCATCGCAGCGCGGGGATGAAAGTGAGCGTCTTCCGGTCGCCGAGTGGGCCCGGCCAGGCGGCCGATCGCCCTTAGCCCCCAGCCTTGCCGCGGCGCCCTGATGGTCTTTGATCGTTCGCCATGGGGCTCGAACCAATGGCGCTGCAATGGCTCGCTTCATCAATGAAGAAAGCCGGCGCGGATTAAAACGTTGCTGAACGCTTTCCGAATAGGCGCGCTTTCGTGCAATTTTGGATCGATATTGTCCGCCCTGATCACGGGTCTTGTTGGTGGCTTGAACCGCAGCGTGGACGAAGCGCCAAACGGCGAAATAGCTCAAGGCCAATCCGCGCTCGCGCCGCTCCAGGAACAGCCCGCCTCAAAGTGAAATCCGCGCCGTCGCGGATCCGGCTGTGCGGCCAGGCGGCGGACGCGTCGGCGATCTTCGCCCGACCGCCGCCCATGGGGCGCGGGCTCAGGCCGCCCGGCCGGCGCGCGCGTTCGGTCCATTTGATAATGCAGGAAGGTCGCGCCCAGGGCGTGGTGTCGGCGCCGTTCGGCCACCGTCGTCCTTGGCGAGGCCGGGACGGTGGTCAGCCGGCGAGGTGGCGGGCTGACCATCGGCTCATCGCTGACGGGCGCGATCGTCTCAAGGCGCATGTGTCGGGCGCGCTGGAGGGCCCGTTCGTTGTTCTCCTCGCGCAGCAGCGCCAAAGAGGCGGGTGTTAGCGGCCTCGGAGGGCGTGAGGCCCGCCCGCCATTGGGTCGAGGGCGAGGGCGAGGCCGAACGCCCATGGAACGCCCCTGAACGCCCACGACCTCCGTGCGGCGCTTGATTTCGCCGTTGAGGCGCTCCACCGGGTCCGGTGTCGGCGACACCGCGCCTCTGCGCCTTCGCGGCCGCCTCGTCAGTTTGGGCGAAGGCG
>JBCCTM010000367.1:0-2990 GCA_039198535.1 Pseudomonadota bacterium | reverse complement strand
GGCCTCGAGCTTGGTCGCGATGTCATCGAGCCCGCGCGCCAGCACGTGCATGCGCGAGAGCTGCTGCACGGTGCGGCCGTCGGGCAGGTTGATGAACGCGCCGCCGTCGCGCAGCGTGAAGCTGTCGTCGGCGCGCGTCAGGTGCGCGACCAGCACGCGCAGCAGCTCGGCCAGATCGACGCCTTGGTTGGCTTTGAAGCGGTTCGTGGCCTGCGCCAGCAGGTAGAGCGCGTCAAAGAGCCGGGTCTCTTCGAGGATGGCTTTGACGGCGGGCTCGTGCACGCGGAAGTTCGAGCCCTTCGAGGGCGAGGGCGCGCCGTTTTTCTGCATGTAGAGCTCGGGCCGTGAGCTGTAGTGGTTGTGAAAGACGCTGATGAGCCGCACGAGCACGTCCTCGCGGTCGTGGTCGCTGACGGCCTTGGCCAGCGGGTAGAGCGTGTCGAGCAAGCCTGCGGCCTCGACCTTAAAGAGCGCGTCGGCGCCCGAGTTGGCGATGGCGAAGCCGTCCTTGCCGACCGGCTCGGCCAGGTCCAGCACGACGCCGGCCTCGTCGAAGCGGATGTTGGCCTGGTTGAACAAGCGCGTCAGCTGGTAGGGCTTCGGCTCGCGGTCGAGCTGCACGCCGAAGAGGCGGCTCAACAGGCTGACGAGGCCGGCGATGTTGTTGGCGTCGATGTTGAGGGCGCGCAGGAGCTGGCCGAGATCGGAGTCAAACAGATCGTCGGGCACGCCTTCGGCGATGTGCGCAAGATCCTCTCCTTCCACATCGTCAGCCAGATCGGGTACATGGTGCTCGGTCTGGCCCTGCTGACGCCCTTGGCGCTGCTGGGCGCGATTTTCTACCTGATCCACCACATCATCGTGAAGGCGAACCTGTTCCTGATCGCCGGCGTCGCCAATCGACTAACGGGGAGCGCGGAGCTGTCGCGCATGGGCGGGCTCTATAAATCCGCCCCGCTGCTGGCGATCCTCTTTTTGATCCCCGCCTTCTCGCTCGCCGGTTTCCCACCGCTGTCGGGCTTCTGGGCGAAGTTCCTGCTGGTGAAGGCCTCGGCGGAGATCGAAGCCTGGGTGGTGGCGTTCGTGGCGTTGGCGGTCGGCCTGTTGACGATCTACTCCATGACCAAGATCTGGGCGGGGGCGTTTTGGGCGCCGCATCCGGACGGGGTGGAGCCCTCTGTCTCCAAGCTGACGCCAGCCGGCCGGCTCGCTTTGTTGACCCCAATCGCCGGGCTGGCGGTCATGACCATCATCATCGGCCTGGCGCCAGAGCCTTTCGTACAATTCGCCGAGGTCGCTGCAGCCCAATTGTTGGATCCCTCGGCCTATGTCGCGGCGGTGCTGGAGCCGCAGACGCAGGCGGCGCTCTCCGCCCCGGCCTCGCCCCCGGCCACACCGTGAACAGCCCTGATGAAGAGCCTTGTGAGATGAAGCGTAGACCATGAGAGAATTCGCCATCAACATCGTCGCCGCTTTCGCCTACGCGTCGATCGACAGCTCCTTCACGATGCTGAATGTTCTGGCCGGCTTCGGGATCGGCTTCGCCGCGATCGTGATCGCCCAAGGCATTTTCGGCGGCACGCGCTATCTGCGCCGCGCCATCGCTTGGGTGAAGCTGATCATCATGTTTCACTACGAGCTCATCATCTCCAGCTTTGAGGTCGGCGTCGACATCCTCACGCCGAAGCACCGCGCTCGGCCGGCGATCATCAATATGCCCCTCGATGTGAAAAGCGACCTCGACATCCTGCTCGTCTCCAATCTGATCACCCTCACCCCTGGGACCCTGAGCCTCGATATCAGCGAGGACCGCTGCACGCTCCGGGTGCACGCCATGTTCGCCGACGATCCAGATGCGCTGTGCGCCAGCCTCAAGGGCGGCATGGAGCGCTGGGTCTATGACGCTGTGGAGGCCCCATAATGTCGTCGCTTGTCGCTTGGTCGCTTGAGATCGCTTTCGCGCTCACGGTGCTGTCCATCGTGCTCGCGTTTATTCGCCTCGCCCTTGGGCCGAGCCTGCCGGACCGGGTGGTGGCGCTCGACATGATGACCATATCGATCGTCGCCTTCTGCGGGCTGGCGGCCATCCGGTATGACGCCCCCGCCTTCTTGGACGTCGCGGTGGTGCTGGCGCTGGTCGGGTTCCTCGCCACCGTCGCCTTGGCGCGCTTCGCCGAGCGCTTCAGCGTCAGCGCGCGAGACGGCCGAAAGGGAGGATCGTGATGGACGTGCTGCTCAGCGTGCTGCTGATCTCCAGCGGGGCCTTCGCCTTGCTCGGCAGCGTCGGTTTACTGCGCCTGCCGGATGTGCTGATCCGCATGCACGCCTCCACTAAGATCGGAACCCTGGCCTGCGGCTTGGTGATGGCGGCGGCGGCGCTGCATTTCGGCACCTCGGACAGCGTGATCCGGGCCCTGGCGATCATTTTGTTCCTGTTCCTCACTGCGCCGATCGGGGCCCATATGATCGGGCGCGCCGCCGTCTCATCGGGCGTGCCGCTCTGGAACACGCGGATGGACACGGAGCGCGAGACGTCGACGGATATGGACGAGGCGTAATCGCAGCGAGCACGGCCCCGCCGCAGCGAAGCCCCAGCCCGTGCGCCTAGCACGGGCCGCGCCCGCTCCGCCCCCCGGGCGGGCGCATGTCGACGCCGCGCTGAGCTGTGCGCGATGGAGCGGCCGCGCCATAAACCGCCCAGCTCAGCCGCCTTCAACGCCCACCCCGGAGCGGGCGCGACCCGTTCCAAACGCCCATGCGCTACGAGGCCACTGCCGAGTAAACCGGGCGTCGCCGCCAGCACGGCCCCGCCGCAGCTAAGCTCCAGCCCGTGCGCCCAGCACGGGCCGCGCCCGCTCCGCCCCCCCCGGCGCGTGTCGACCCCCCACAGAGCGGTGCGCGATGGAGCGGCCGCGCCAAAAACCCCCCAGCACACCCCCCATAAACGCCCCCCCCCGAGCCGGCGCGACCCCGTTAAAACGCCCCAGCGC
>JBCCTM010000366.1:0-2995 GCA_039198535.1 Pseudomonadota bacterium | reverse complement strand
GCGGAAGATGGGCGGGGCGAAACAGTCAAATTTGAGCGCCGCGGTCCGTTCGGCCGCGTAATCCGACACCAAGGCGCGCATCGCCTCGAGTGGGTACGCGGCGCGCAAAAGCGGCGCCGAAACGCTCGGCCGACGCTCTTGAGGGCGCTGTTTCCCCGGCCGGGCCTGTCAGGCCGTCCACATTGACAGGCGGGCGCGCCAGGGTGAATGTCCCGGCCTCGTCACTCCTGCGCGTCAGCGTTTGGGGTCTATTTTCTTTTGGCGGCAGCGCCAACGACGCAAAAAGCTCCCGCGCATCCCCCGGGGCGGCGCCGCGCGCGACATGAGGAAGGTCCCGCAGATGGCAGGCGCGAAAATTCCGCCGGTTATGCCCACATACGCCCGGACCCCCCTCAGTTTTGTCCGCGGCGAGGGCAGCTGGCTGATCGACGCCGAGGGCGCGCGGTACCTCGATTTTGGTTCGGGCATCGCCGTGAACACGCTTGGCCACGCCCATCCTCGGCTCCGCGAGGCGTTGGCTGCTCAGGCGGAGAAGCTCTGGCACCTGTCCAATCTCTACACGATCCCGGAGCAAGAAGCGCTGGCCGCGCGTCTGGTGGACGCGACCTTCGCCGACACGGTGTTTTTCACCAATAGCGGCGCGGAGGCCATGGAGTGCGCGATTAAGACCGCGCGCAAGTTCCAAAACCATGCGGGCCAGCCGGAGCGATGGCGGATCCTCACATTCGAAGGCGCGTTCCACGGGCGCACCCTCGCGACCATCGCCGCCGCCGGCCAGCCCAAGCTGGTGGAGGGCTTTGGGCCCATGCCTGGCGGATTTGACCAGGTCCCCCATGGCGATCTTGACGCGGTGGAAGGGGCGATTGGGCCTGAGACAGCCGCAATCCTGATCGAGCCGGTGCAGGGCGAGGGCGGGATCCGGCCCGCGCCCGCCGGCTTTCTGCAGGGCCTCCGCGAGATCTGCGCGCGCGAGGGACTGTTGCTGATCCTCGACGAGATCCAATGCGGCGTCGGCCGCACCGGACAGCTGTTCGCCCATGAATGGGCCGGCATCGAGCCTGACATTATGGCGGTGGCCAAGGGGATCGGCGGGGGCTTTCCTGTGGGAGCCTGCTTGGCGACGGCGCGCGCGGCCTCGGGGATGACGGCCGGCAGCCACGGCTCGACCTATGGCGGCAACCCCCTGGCCATGGCCGTGGCGCTGGCGACGCTCGAGACGGTGCTGGAGCCCGGCTTCCTCGATCGGGTCTCCCAGGCGGCCGGTCGTCTCCGCCAACAGATGGACGGCGTGGTCGCCGCGCATCCAGGGGTTTTCGCGGAAACCCGCGGCGAGGGCTTGATGTTGGGATTGCGCTGCGTGGCGGACACGCCCTGCGGCGACGTGGTGGCGGCGTGCCGAGACGCCGCGTTGCTGACGGTGCCCGCAGGCGACAACGTCGTTCGCCTCTTGCCGCCGTTGAATGTGACGGACGACGAGATTGACGACGCGGCCAGCCGGATCGATCGCGCGGCCGCTTCCGTGAGCCGCAACCGAGCGGCGTGACGGCGGAAGCGGCGGCCCCGGCCCCGGCCCCGGCGGTGTTGGGGGAAAGAGAGCGCACTTTAACCTGCGGGACGCGGCGTTCGCGCCCGCACTGACTAAACCGCTGATTTAAGGAGCGGGACATGAACGCACCAGACTTCGCCACAGCCGATTTCAGCCAAGGCTTGGCCGCGAAAGAGCGGCATTTTCTAGAGCTTGATCAGATCCCCGCCGAGGCGCTGCGGCGTATCGTCGATGAAGCGCAGCGGCGCAAGCGGGCGCGCCTCGGCGCTCCAAAAGGTCTGCGGGATGACAGACTAGGCCTGACCGCGCCCCTCGAGGGCCGAGCGCTCGCCATGGTGTTCGAGAAGCCGTCGACCCGCACGCGGGTGTCCTTCGATATGGCCATGCGTCAGCTCGGCGGAGAGACGCTGGTGCTGAACGCGCAGGATTTGCAATTGGGGCGCGGCGAGAGCGTCTCAGACACCGCGCAAGTGCTCTCCGGCTATGTGGATGGCGTGATGCTGCGCACCTTCCGCCCGGAGACGCTGGCGGAGATGGCGGAGCACGCGACGGTGCCGGTGATCAACGGGCTCACCGACCGCTCGCATCCCTGCCAGATCCTGGCCGATATCCTCACTTTTGAGGAGGCCCGCGGCCCCATCAAAGGGGCCCGCCTGGCCTGGACCGGGGACGGCAACAACGTGGCGGCCACGTTCGTGCAGGCCGCTGCGGCGTTCGAGTTTGAGCTGGCCATCGCCTGCCCGCCAGAGCTCGACCCCGACCCGACCATCGTCGCCGCCGCGCGAGACCGCGGCGCGCAAGTCGAGATCCTGCGAGACGCCGCCGCCGCGGTCGCCGGGGCGGACGCCGTGATCACGGACACCTGGCTCTCCATGAACGACCCCCAAGACGTGCGGGAGAGCCGCCACCGGGCGCTGCAGCCCTACCAGGTGGACGCCGCGCTCATGGCCAAGGCGAAGGCCGACGCCATATTCCTGCATTGCCTACCCGCCCATCGCGGCGAGGAGGCCACCGCCGAGGTGATGGACGGCTCCCAATCGGTGATCTTCACCGAGGCGGAAAATCGGATGCACGCGCAGAAAGCCATCCTGCTCTGGTGTTTCGGCGCGCTCTGAACCGCCGTGGCCGGACCGTGTGACCACTGAAAGAGGGGCGCCCGAATGGCGACACAGAAGCCATCCGCCGCGCCGACGCCCGATGACGCGGTGCTTCCCTTCCAACTTGACGGGCTCGACCTTCGGGGGCGGGTCGCCCGGCTCGACGGCGCGCTCGGCCGGATCCTGGCGCAGCACGCCTATCCGCCGAGCGTCAGCGCGCTGGTGGCGGAAGCGGCGCTGCTGACGGCGCTGATCGGCCAGGCCATGAGCGCCAAAGGGCGCTTTTCCATCCAAGCGCGGGCGGAAAAGGCGGACGCGCCGGTGAGCTTGGTCGCCACGGATTACTTTGCGC
>JBCCTM010000365.1:0-3032 GCA_039198535.1 Pseudomonadota bacterium | reverse complement strand
GGGCGGGTGGGGAGGCGGCGGGCTGAGCGCGGGGGCGGGCGCGGCCTCGTCAGGCGGCCCTGGTTAGACAGAGACAAAGCGGATCAGCGCGCGGCAGCGCAGAGCGGCGTCGCCCGCGCGATCGATGACCGCGCCCGACTTCCAATCCGAGATCGGAATGTCCACGCGCACGATCAGGTTTTTCAGCTTGAGAATGTCCGCATGGGGATGATCGCGGTGCTCGGCGTAGCCCCGCGGCATCGATTTGAGCGCGCCGGTCCGGTCAAGCGCCAAGCCATCCGCCGCCAGCGCCGCCAGGATCCGGCTCACCCGCTCCGGCTCGGCGACCACCCGGTCTCGGATCGGCCCCAACGCCTGAGGCGACAGACCATAACGGCCGAACGCCGCGAAGCCGCCGCCGGCTTCCGCATGAAGATAGACGAAGCCCTCATCGGTTTGCTTGGTCCCGCTCGGCGTGAGCATGCCCGCCACATTGGTTTTGTAGGGAGATTTATCCTTGGAGAACCGCGTATCCCGGTTCAGGCGAAACAGGGTTTTACGCCCGCCGGAGAACTCCATGTCCTCCGTGCGCAACCGAAAAGAAATCGCCTCGAGGATCGCTGCGAACGGCGTCAGCACCTCCCTATCGAACTCGGCCTTATGGGCCGCGTACCACTCCCGCGTGCCTGTCTCCGCCAAAGCGCGCAATAAGGCGAAGGCTCGATCCGTCAGCCTTCGGTCGTCGTCAATCTGGGCCATCTCGCGCCTCTCCTCCGCCATCCGCCGGCGCTCCACCCGCGGCGGATTGACACGGACGTGTTTCACCGGCGCCATGGCGACGACCGAACAATGACCCAAGCCAAAGCCGCGAGGGCGGAACAGCACAGGGAGTGAGACGACACGCCATGGAGATCGATGCAGACATAGCCGAGACGATCGTCAACCCGGAAGCCTATGCGGATTTCGACCGCGTGCATGACGCTTTCGCCAAACTGCGACGGGATCGGCCGGTGGGCCTCGCGGCGCCGGAGGGCTACGACCCGTTCTGGGTCGTGACCCGTTATGACGACGTAAAGGCGGTGGAGATGCAAAGCGACGTTTTCCACAACGGCGCGCGCGCCTCCACGCTAACGACGCAAATCGACGACCAGAAAGTGAAAGAGCTCACCGGCGGCTCGCCCCATCTGGTGCGCTCGCTGGTGCAGATGGACGCGCCAGACCACCCCAAATACCGCAAGCTGACCCAGACCTGGTTTGCGATGAAGAACATCAAGGCGCGGGAGGCGCGGATCCGGGAGCTGGCGCGGGAGACCGTCGAGGGCATGCTCGCCACGGGCGGCGCCTGCGACTTCGCTGAAGATGTGGCGCTGCGTTATCCGCTCCGGGTGATCATGGAGGTGATGGGCGTCCCCGATGAAGATACGCCGAAGATGCTGAAGCTCACTCAGGAGCTGTTCGGGGCCACTGACAATGAGATGAACCGCGATGGCGGGCATGAGAAGGGCCAAGAACTCGTCACCATGTTGAACGAGGTCGTCACCGAGTTCTTCGGCTACTTCACGGAGCTCACCGAGGCCCGGCGGAAAGAACCGCGGGACGATCTGGCCACCGTCATCGCCCAGGCGGAGGTGGATGGCGCGCCGCTTGGGCCGGTGGAGGCCATGTCTTACTACGTGCTGGTCGCCACCGCGGGGCACGACACCACCTCTGGCAGCACGTCGAGCGCCGGTTGGGCTCTGGCGGAGCGGCCAGACGTCCTGGCGGAGGTCAAAGCCGACCCGTCGCTGATCCCAGGCTTGGTCGAGGAATCGATCCGTTGGGAGACGCCGGTGAAGCATTTCATGCGTACGGCGATGGAAGATACCGAGATCGGCGGCCAAGCGGTCGCCGAGGGTGATTGGCTGATGCTCTCCTACCCGTCGGCCAACCGGGATGAGCGCGCCTTCCATGAGCCGTTTCGCTTCGATCCCGCGCGCACGGAAAAGCAGCTCGCCTTCGGCCACGGCCCACATCTCTGCCTGGGCCAACACTTGGCCAAGCTGGAGATGCGCATCCTCTGGGAGGAGCTTCTGCCCCGCGTCTCAGAAATGAGCCTCGACGGCGTTCCGACGCGCGTGGCCTCCACCTTCGTCTCCGGCCCCAAACGCGTGCCGATCCGCTTCAAAGCGGCCTGAGCCAAACGATCCCAAGCCCCTGGGGCGGTGACGCGGGGCGGCTTGTCCCGACGCGGTGAGGGCCGGGCCCGGCGTTCGCCGCCGCGTTTTGCGCTTGCCGCGGCGCGCATACGCGCCGAGGGTCCGCTCTTCCCGAAAAGCCTCCCCGTGGCGTCTCCTCCTCTCCGCGCAGAAGCGAGCCTCTCCCATGACCGATCCCTCAGACCCCACCGGGGCCGACCCGGCTCCGTTCATTCTGCACCATTACGAGTTCTCCCCGTTCTCCGAAAAAGTCCGGGTGGCGTTCGGGATCAAACAGATCGCGTGGCGCGCCTGCCCACAGCCCATGATGATGCCAAAGGATGATCTGCTGGCGCTCACAGGCGGCTATCGCCGGATCCCGGTTTTGCAGATCGGCTCCGATCTCTATTTCGACAGCGCTTTCATTCTTGAGGAGATCGACCGTCGCGCGGACGGGCCTTCGCTTTATGGCGGGATCGGCGCAGGCGTCGGCGCGGGGCTTAGCGCGTGGTGCGACAGCTGGGCGGAGGGCTCGTTTTTTCGCTGCGTGGTCGGGCTGCTGTTTGGCGGGGATTTCGACCCGCCTTCGGGTTTCGCTGACGACCGCGCCGCGCTGCTTGGCGCGCCGTTCGACGCCGCGGCGATGGCGGCGGCCCGGCCTCAGCTTGAGTTTCAACTTCGGGGCCATCTGGCTTTATTGGAGGCGCAGCTGTCCGATGGTCGCGCCTATCTCATGGGCGACGCCCCCGACATGACTGACGCCTCGTTCATCTATCTGATCCGGATGATGCGAAACGGCAAAGGCCAGACGGCGACGCTGCTGGAGGCGTTCCCTAGACTTTTGAGCTGGGAGAAGCGCCTCGACGCCGTGGGCCATGG
>JBCCTM010000364.1:0-3032 GCA_039198535.1 Pseudomonadota bacterium | reverse complement strand
TGCGTCCGCTTCCGCAACTCTGCGGGCAGCAGCGGCGCATACTCAGCGTGGTCATCGGCGATGGCGACCACTTCCACCGCCACGCCCGCGCTCTCCAAAGCGGACCGCGCGGCGCGCTCGAAGCTCGCCTGGGCCCCATGGGCGGGGATGATCACGGAGATCTCGGGCGCCGTCATCCCTGCTGCTCCCTTCCTCCCTCGCCCCTCGCCCCTCGCCCCCCGCGTCCACTTCGCCGGCAGGCGCACCCGGCTTGCTTCGGCCCGACCGTTAGCCGACGGCTCGCCCGGCCTCCGCCAAGCTCTCCCGCGTCTCAGAGATGCGAATGCCGACGCCCGCCGCCTGGGGGTAGATGTCATTCTTCAGGAGCGTGACCTCCACCCGCGCCACGCGCTCATTCTCCAGGGCTTTGGCCGCGAGCTCCGTGGCGAGTTCTTCCACCAAGCGAATGTGCTCGCCGGCCTGGGAGCGCGCGATCGCATAGTCGGTGACGTCCGCGTAGGAGGCGTATTCGCCCGCCAGCCGCACCCGTCGATGCACAAACATCCGCACGGAGATTGTCACGTTCTGCGGGCGAAATTTCTCCATCTCATGCACGCCGATGAAGAAGGGGAGGGTGAGCCCCTCGACCAGCACTTCGTCGAACTCCCCGTCGCTCATGGTCACGCGCACTCCTTGACTGTTCTCCAAACCGCGGGGACCCAGCTGGCGTGTCATGCGCCGTCGACGCCCATGTCATCCGCGCCGGCGTCGGCGCCCAGATGGCGGCCGCCATCGAGATAGATGATGCTGCCGTTCAGGGATCCACTCTCCCACATCAGATCGATGGTCGCGCAGATCTCCTCGAGCGTCGGAATGGCCCGCGCCGGGTTCCTCCGCGCCATCTCCTCAAACTCCTCCCAGCTCTGCCCGCCGCTCGGCAGGACGATGCCGGGCGCGATGCCGCAGACGCGGGTCTGCGGGCCGAGGCTGAAGGCGTGGATCTTGGTGGCGGCGGCCAGCGCCACCTTGGACAGCGTGTAGGTGAAATAGTCCCGACTGAAATTCTCGATTTTCTGGTCGAGGAAATTCACCGCCAGCATCGGCGCGGCGGCCCGCCGTGCGAAGCTCTCGGTCACCAGCACCGGATGCAACGCGTTCACCGTCATTTGACTCTGGAAAAGATCGCTCCGGGCCGCGCCGGCTTGGTCTCGCAGGAACAGCGAGGCGCTGTTGATCACGAGCTGCGGCGGGCCCGCCCAGGCGCAGACCGCGTCGCAGAGCGGCTCGATCACGGCCGGGTCGCTGAAATCCGCCTCAAACCAGGCGCAGCGCCGACCCAGGCCTTCAATCGCCGCCGTGATCTCCGCCACGGCGGCCGGGTCCGAGCCGCGATGTTGCGCCGCGATGTCCCAGCCGCGCTCCGCCAAGTGGAGGGCGACGGCGCGGCCGATACGCTTCGCCGCGCCGGAGACGAAGGCCAGCGGCGCGTCATGGATTGAGGCGTCACTCATGGCGGCGCCCCGCGGAAGGCGTCATCGCGGCGATCACGTTTTGGTCTGTTAACCATATGAATTGTCTGGATGTATTGTATCGGAGCGCGCCGACCACTAGAGAACAAGGCATATAGATTTTCGGAAGGTCCGCCCCAATGACATTCGCGACGTCCGGCCCCCCTACAGGTCTGTCGACGGCGCGTATGGGGCGTATCACCAAAACACTGGCCTTGGCGATGCTGCTCGCATCTTTTGTGACGCCTCCGTCTGCGCAGGCGGCGGATCGCGCGCCGCGGGCGACGGGCTGCGCGGCGTTCGGCTCTGCGGATTGGTGGGGGCCGCAGCGCCTTGGACCGCTTGGGAAGGCGTGGCCTTTGACATCCGGGGATCGCCCTGCGTGGAACGCCCATAAGGCGCGGGTCACGCCGGCGCGGGATGGTCCGGTGGTGGAGGTCGTCTACCCCGAGGGCTCCATCAATCCAGGCAACCCCCGCGCGCCCGTGGGCGGCCTCGGCTTTCTTGACCGGCTGCCGAGCGGCGAGGGGCGGGCGGGCTGCCTCTCCTATGAGGTGCGGTTCCAACCGGGCTTCGCGTTCGGCAAGGGCGGCAAGCTGCCGGGGCTCTGGGGCGGGCACAGCGTGGCGGGCTGCGCCAAGCGCACGGATGGCGGCTTCAGCACGCGGTTCATGTGGAACCGTCATGGGCAAGGGTTTGTCTACGCGTATCTCGCCGACCGGGACAGCCGCTGTGGCGAGTCCATCGGCTTTCAGCGCGGGCAAAAGCGGATCAATTTCACGCCCGGCAAATGGCACCGGCTGGAGCAGTTGGTGGCGCTCAACACGCCCGGCCGCGCGGACGGCGTGCTGCAGGTGTGGTTTGACGGCGAGCTGATGATCGACCAGCGGAACGTCCTCTATCGCGAGAGCGACCGGGTGCGCATCGACGGGCTGATGTTCTCGACGTTCTTCGGCGGCTCCTCCAAGGGCAACGCCTCCCCGCAATGGCAGAAGAGCTGGTTTCGCGGCTTTGAATATCGACGGCTGGGTCGGCGCGGCTGACGGCCGCGCGCAGGCGCGTTAGCCGGCGCGCAGGGCGACCGCCAGCACATCCTCGCCCACATGGGCCTCAAAGGCTTTGAAATTGTTCTCGAACATGGCGAGCAACTTCGCCGCCTGGGCGTCATAGGCGGCGGGATCGGCCCAGCTGTCGCGCGGGGACAGGACCTTCGGATCCACGCCGTCGACGGCTGTCGGCGCTTCGAAGCCGAAATTCGGGTCGACCCTGAACTCAACCTGGTCGAGCGCGCCGCTCAGCGCCGCCGAGAGCAGCGCGCGCGTCGCCTTGATGGGCATCCGGCGCCCGACGCCATGGGGGCCGCCGGTCCACCCGGTGGAGACGAGCCAACAAGTGACGTCGCGCGCCGCGATCTTGTCCCGCAGCAGCGCGCCATACACCTCCGGGCGCCGCGGCATGAACGGCGCGCCGAAACAGGTGGAGAAGGTGGGCTCGGGCTCGGTCACGCCCGTCTCCGTACCCGGCGCCTTCGAGGTGAAGCCCGAC
>JBCCTM010000363.1:0-3045 GCA_039198535.1 Pseudomonadota bacterium | reverse complement strand
GTTGTTGGCTCTGGCGGAGGTCAGGGCCGGTCGGTTGGAGGCGGCGCGGGAGTATCTCGATGAGGCGCTGCAAGAGGATCTGACCACGCCAGAGCAACGGCGCCGTCTCAGCGCGCTGCTCGAAGGCGTTGGCGGCGCGCGGCCATCGGAAGCGGATGCGCTCGGCGCGGTGAACTAGACGCATGCGAGCCGGCACCGTGAGATCGAGGCTCGGCGCTTCTGAGCTGACAAGAATTTAGGGGGCGACCAGGGAGATGACCATGATGTTTCGAAGTTCGCCCGATAGGCGCGGATCGTCCGCCAGCCGTGCGTCGCGGCTCCTCGCGTCCCGCCTTCTGGCAGGCGTCACCCTAAAGACGCCGACGATCGCGGTCGTCGCGGCGCTGGGGGTCAGCGGATGCAGTTCACTCGATTTCGATTTCTTGGGCCAGAAAGACACGATCATCGAAGGCGAGCGCGTCGCCCTGCGCCAGGCGGTTCAGACCCGCAGCGCGGACGCGAACGGGGTGGCGACTTTCGGCCCCGCCCGGTCCGTCAATGAATGGCGCCAAGCCGGCGGCGCGCCCAACCGGGCCTTAGGCCATGCGGGGGGCGACATTGGGCTGAAGCGTGTTTGGTCGACGGATGTGGGCGCGGGATCGGATAGCGAGTCCCGGATCACGGCCTCGCCGGTGGCGGCCGGCGGGCGCATTTTTACGCTGGACGCCGCGGCGCAGGTCACCGCCGTCGACGAGCAAAACGGAGACCGCATCTGGCGGACGGAGCTCGCGCCGGAAGATGAGGATGGGCGAGACGGCTTTGGCGGCGGCCTCGCAGTGGCCGGTGAATTCCTGGTGGCCACCACCGGGTTCGGCGAGGTGTTGGGCCTCCGGGTGAGCAATGGCGAGATCGCCTGGCGCTTTTCCGTCGGCTCCCCGGTCCGATCCGCGCCCAATATCTCACAAGGCCTCGCGGTTCTGGTGGCGAAGGACGGCTCATTGTTGGCGCTGAACGTGGCCACGGGCGAAGAAGCCTGGCGGGTCGTCGGCCTGGAAGGCGGCGCGTCCATGTTGAGCGGGGGCGGATCGTCCCCCGCCATCATGGGAGAGATTGTGGCCGCGCCGTTTTCTTCCGGAGACATCAGCATCTTTAGGTTGATCGATGGACGGCAGGGATGGAGCCAGCCCCTCGGGGCGACGCGTCGGGGGTCCGCCATGGCCGCCATCGCCGACGTCTCGTCGCCGCCGGTGATCTCGCAAGGGCGCATCATCGCGGGCAGCGTCTCCGGCCGGTTGGTGAGCTTTGACATCCGCAGCGGTCGGCGGGTCTGGGCGCGGGATCTCGGGCCATACAACCCGGTCTGGGCGGTCGATGGCGTCCTGTTCGTCATCAGCGAGGATGCGCGGCTCATCGCGCTTCGGGCGGAGACGGGCGAGAGCATTTGGGAGACGGCGCTGCCCCGGTACGATGATCCCGATGACCGCGAGGATCCCTTCGCCTATGGCGGGCCGATCCTGGTGGGCGGTAAGCTCTACGCGGTGAGCAGCGACGAGAAAGTGTTCCAGGTCGACGCCGCCACCGGCGAGTTGTTGGGCGAGGCGGACATCTCGGGCCCGGCCACCAACCCGCCGATCGCCGTGAACGGGCGGTTAATTGTGCTCGATGATGACGGGGATCTCCACGCCTTCCAATGAGGCGCGACGGCGCTGCGCGGCGACTGAGCGATGGGCGGAGGGGCGAAGGGGCGGCGGCATGTCTGATCATGGAGACAGAGCCGCCTTCAGCCTCGCCATCGTCGGCCGCCCCAATGTCGGCAAATCCACCTTGTTCAACCGCTTGGTCGGCAAGCGTTTAGCGCTGGTGGACAACACCCCGGGCGTGACGCGGGATCTCCGCGAGGGCGCCGCCCGGCTCGCCGACCTGCGGTTCACCGCCATCGACACGGCCGGCTTAGAGGACGCCACCGGGGACGATCTGCCCGCCCGCATGCGTCGGCTCACCGAGCGCGCCGTGGACGAGGCGGATATCTGCCTGTTCGTCATCGACGCCCGGGCCGGCGTCACGCCGCTCGACCAAACCTTCGCCGAGATCCTCCGCAAGCGCGCCCGGCATGTGCTGCTCGCCGCCAACAAGTCTGAAGGCCAGGCGGGCGAAGCGGGGGCGCTGGAGGCGTATGGGCTGGGCCTCGGCGATCCGATCCGGCTTTCCGCCGAACATGGCGAAGGCTTTGAGGATCTGCTGGACGCGCTGCGCCCGCTGGCGGACGCCTTCTCCGCACAGGACGCGGAGGCGCGGCGCCGCGCGGCGGAGGACGCTCCGGCGGTTGAGATCCCGCTGGACGCCGAGGGCGAGGTCGATGCGGAGGCGGCGGTCCTGTTGGCCGACGCGCCGGACCGGCCCATTCAAATCGCCGTGCTCGGCCGGCCCAACGCCGGCAAGTCGACCCTGGTTAATCGCATCCTCGGCGAGGATCGCCTGCTCACCGGCCCCGAGGCCGGCATCACTCGGGACGCCATCGGCTTGCCTGTCGACTGGGAGGGGCAGCGCTTTCGGATTTTCGACACCGCAGGGCTGCGGAAGCGGGCTAAGGTGCAGGAAAAGCTCGAGAAACTCTCGGTGGGAGACGCCCTGCGCGCCGCCCGGTTCGCCGAGGTGGTGATCCTGCTGCTCGACGCGGAACGGCCCTTCGAGGCGCAGGACCTGAAGATCGCCGATCTCGTTGAGACGGAGGGCCGCGCGGTGGTGGTCGCCGTGAACAAGTGGGATCTTGAGCAAGATAAGGGCGCGCGGCGGGCGGAGCTTCAGGAGAGGTTCGATCGCTTGCTGCCGCAACTCCGCGGCGCGCCGCTGGTGACATTGTCGGCGCGGGACGGCTCGGGGCTGAAGCGGCTGCGCGCGGCCGTGCTGGCGGCGCGGCGGGCCTGGAGCGTGCGCGTGCCGACCTCTAAGCTCAATCGCTGGCTCGCCGGCGAGGTGTCTCGCCACCCGCCGCCCGCGCCCTCGGGCCGCCGCCTTCGCCTCCGCTACATCACGCAAGCCAAGACGCGCCCGCCCACCTTCATCCTG
>JBCCTM010000362.1:0-3050 GCA_039198535.1 Pseudomonadota bacterium | reverse complement strand
CGTCTTCCGAGGCGAGCGGGTTGGCGAGCGGGTTGGGCGCGCCGGACAAGGCGCAACGGGCGGTCGAGCGCGCCGCCGCCGCCGCGGAACCTCGGGACGCGGCCCGGGGCTTCGAGGCCGCGGCGGCCGCCGCCGGGGCGGCTTGGTTCAAGATCGGGCCGACGGGCCGCATCGTCTCGGCGAGCGCCTTATTTGAGCATTGGGCTGGAGCCCGCGCCGGCCGGCGCCCGAGCCTCACGGCGTTATTTCCCGATCTCGCCCGGGTGATGGAGCCCGGCGCGCCGCCACCCACCGGCGCGTGGGCCAGTCGACTGATCGGTTCAAGCGACGCGCCGCGGGCCGTGGCCTTGGCGATCGCCGGCGAAAACGGACCTGATCGCTTCGCCATCGCCGCCCCGTTGCCTGACGCGGCCGCCGCGCTCACCAGCCTTGACGCGGCCGCGCCCCTCGCGCTGGGCGAGGATGGGGTCGACGGGCGCGCGCGCCTCCTCGACGCGTTCGATGGACTTTCGGCGGAACGCGTCGCTTCGGAGGCCGCCATCGGCGTGCTGGTGATGTCGCAGCAGGGGTTGATGCTCCGCCTCAACGGGCCGGCCGATCGCCTCATGACCGACCGCGCCGCCGACAATGCGCGATCGGTGGCTGGTCCGGTGGGCGATCACTTAGTGGATTGGATCGCGGAAGAGGGGCGCGAACAGGCGGAGGCGCGGCTCTCCGCGGCGGCCAAAGGTGGGGCCGTGGCCTTCGAAGCGCGGCTCCTGGCGCCCGGCGCGGCGGAAGGGCGATTGGTGCAGTGCTTCCTCAGCCCCGTCGACACGCCGAGCGGGCGCGTGATCGTCTGCCATATGATCGACGCGTCCGAGCAGCGGGAGCTCGACCAAAGTTTCGTGCAAAGCCAAAAGCTTCAGGCGGTGGGCCAGCTCGCCGGCGGCGTCGCCCATGATTTCAACAATTTGCTCACGGTGATCATCGGCAGCGCCGACATGCAGCTGAAACGCATGGCGGCGGGCGACCCGGCCTATGACGATCTCAACGCCATTCGACAGGCGGGCCGCCGCGCCGCGGGGCTCGTCAGCCAATTGCTGGCCTTCTCGCGCAAGCAAACCCTGACGCCCACGGTCGTGAATTTGACGGAGCGGTGCTCTGACTTCGTGTTCCTGCTCGCCCGGGTGATCGGCGAGCGGTTCTCCTTGGTGACGGATTTCGAGGAGGGGCTCTGGCCGGTCGAAGTCGACGTCAATCAATTCGAGCACGTCATCACCAATTTAGTGGTGAACGCCAGCCATGCGCAGCCCGAGGGCGGCGAGATCCGTTTGGGCACCGCCAATGCGCGGATTGATAAGCCGCAGACCCAAGGCAATTTCGCCATGCCGCCGGGCGATTATGTGCAGGTCACGGTGCAGGATCGGGGATGCGGCATCCCCCAGGAGAAAATCGCCAAAATCTTCGAGCCTTTCTTCACGACGAAGGCCCCGGGCCAAGGCACCGGTCTTGGGCTGGCGGTCGTCTACGGTGTCGTGAAGCAGAGCGGCGGGTATGTTTTTGTAGACAGCGCGGTGGGCGAGGGGACGCGCTTCACCATCTACCTGCCCCGCGCCGCGGCCATGTCGCGGGGGGCGGGCGAGCGGTTATTGCGAGCCACGGAGGGCGGCGCGCTCAAAGAAAGCGGGGGCGGCTCTCCGGAGACCCCGCCACGCCCGCTCCAGATCGGCGCGACGGAGATCGGCGTCGACGCGGCCGGCGAAGGGTCGGCCGCGGTCGCGAAGGGCGGATCTACGGTCGACGGCGACAGTCAGGACGCGCTCCGCTCGGCGGCGGCGATGCTGCTGAAAAAGCCGCTAGCGTCGCCAATGGACGACGGGCCAACGCCGTCACCTGCTGCAACTCCGACCACGGCGCCTCCCCCCGCGGCGACCCTGGCTGCGCCCCCGCCGACCGCGGCTTCAAGCGGCGCTGAGGTGGTGCTGTTGCTTGAGGATCAGGCGGCCGTCCGCGCCTTCGCCGCCCGGAGCTTGGCCGATCGCGGCTACCGCGTGATCGAAGCGGAGAGTGGCGCGCAAGCCCTCGACGCCTTGCGCGACGCAAACTTAGCGATCGATCTCATGCTTTCCGACGTGGTTCTCGAAGACATGGACGGGCCAAGCGTGCTGCGCGAGATCGGCGACGCGCGGCCGGAGATGGCGGTGATCTTCATGTCCGGATACGCGCAAGACGCCTTCGCCGAGACATTGGAGACCGCCTCCGCCGCCGCCCGCGACGCGCGCTTCCTGCAAAAGCCGTTCACCCTCGATGAGCTGGGCGAGGCTGTCTCGACGGCGCTTAACGCGCGCCAAAAACGGTGATTGCCCCTCTTTGTTTCACCTTTGTTCACATTTTGTATTGACATCTTAACGGTGTTAACCGAGGTTGACCTTGTGGACAGGGGTTGGCGGCTGTGGAATATGCGAGGAGCGAGAGGATGTCGGCGAAGCTACGCACAGTGAACGACGATCTCCTGGACCAAACGGGACCTGGCGATATGGACAAGCGTAAGGCGTTGGAATCAGCGCTGTCGCAGATTGAGCGCAGCTTCGGCAAAGGCTCGATCATGAAGCTCGGATCGAGCGAGGCGACCATGGATGTGGAGGCGATCTCCACAGGGTCGCTCGGCCTCGATATTGGGCTTGGCATCGGCGGTTTGCCCAAGGGTCGCATCATCGAGATTTTCGGGCCGGAAAGCTCGGGTAAGACCACCTTGGCGCTGCACACCATCGCCGAAGAGCAGAAGAACGGCGGCGTCTGCGCATTCATTGACGCGGAGCATGCGTTGGACCCGGTCTATGCGCGAAAGCTGGGCGTCGATGTGGATGAACTGCTGATCAGCCAGCCTGATGCGGGCGAGCAGGCGCTTGAGATCGCCGACACGCTGGTGCGCTCGGGCGCGGTATCCGTCGTGGTGGTGGACAGCGTCGCGGCCCTGACGCCCCGAGCGGAGCTTGAGGGCGAGATGGGCGACGCCCAGGTGGGCGTGCAGGCCCGCCTGATGAGCCAGGCGATGCGGAAGCTCACGG
>JBCCTM010000361.1:0-3056 GCA_039198535.1 Pseudomonadota bacterium | reverse complement strand
TTCTTCGAGGATTTGTAGGAGCAGTGCTCGTTCCACATCGCCGAGAATACGCCGAGCTCTGGATAGCTTGGCGACCGCCCGATGAGATCGAGGATGCGCTGATACTCTTCCGCCGAAAGGCCGTGCTCAGCGGCCAGGGCCGGTGTGACCTCGGGCGCGGTCAGCGGACCGGGCGCGGGCGGAGGCGGCGGCGAGAGAATGTCTGACATGGGAGGGCCTTAGATGCGAGGCGGGGCGCGCCCCTGCGCCTCGCCTAGCCCCCCGCCGCGCCCCAAGCAACCCGCCCGGCGCCCACGGCGTCGTATCTTGAAAGTCAGAAGCAGTTCAGCGCCGCATCGGCTCCACCGCCGGGCGCGGCCTTGCTTGAGGCGGCCCCGCCTGCGCGATTGAGCGCGCGCCGGAGCCGGTCGCGATGGTCGTCCGACGCCAATGGCCCCCGCGCGGACACGGTGAGCCCCGGGGCGGCCGCGGCGCGGATCTCCAAGCGCAGCGCGGGCGCGCTGGGGGCGTCCAGATCCACCAATTCAAGGCTCGCCGTGGCGGCGGACGCAGGGCCGACGCGCCGCACCGCCCAGCTGCGCTCGCCCGCCAGCCAGCAGCCCTCGATGCGCTGGGCGAGACGCGCGGCGAAGGGGGCAGGCCCCAGGGGCGTGACCACGTGGAGCATCTGAGCGGGGCCGGCCTGCGCGCTCACGCGGGCGGCGCTCAACTGGGCGCGCTCCTCCGCCCGCAAGAACCATTCAGGCGGGCCGGCGAGATCCGAGGTCGCCAGCCCGCCGCAACCGGACAGAGACAGCGCGGCGAGGATCGCGAACATGGTGGCGCGCATGGCGGCCCTCCGAGAGAGATCAATTCCGGTCTCAGGGGTAGCGCGCCCACGTGAACGCCGGATTAACCCTGTTCGCCGCGCCGCTTAAGCCGCCGCAGTGAGGCTGGAGAGCACGCCTTCGAACAACGCCGCGCCGTCCGCAGGGCCCAGCGCCGGGTCCACCGCCCGCTCGGGATGGGGCATCAGGCCCAACACGCGCCGGTCCGCCGACAACACCCCGGCGATGGCGTTTTGGGAGCCGTTGGGCGCGCTTTCAGGCGTCGCGCGCCCGGCGGCGTCCACATAGCGGAACGCGACGCGCCCCTCTCCCTCCACCGCCGCCAGCGTCTCGGGATCGGCGAAGAACGCGCCGTCATGATGGGCGATGGGAATGCGCAGGGTCTGGTCGAGCGGCAGCAGCCGCGTGAACGGGCTGTCCTGCGTCGTCGCGCGCAGCAGCGCGTCACGGTGGAGGAAGGTGAGACCGTGATTGCGGAGAAGCGCGCCTGGCAGCAGGCCCGCTTCGATGAGAACCTGCCATCCATTGCAGACGCCGAGCGTTAGCCCGCCGCCGCGCGCATGCGCCGCCACCGCCCGCATCACCGGCGATTGCGCGGCGATCGCCCCGCAGCGCAGATAATCGCCATAGGAGAAGCCGCCCGGCACGCCCACCACATCGACGCCCGGCGGCAGTTCTGTCTCTTTGTGCCAGACCCGCAGGGTTGGACGGCCGGAAGCGCGCTCAAACGCCAGCGCCAGATCGCGATCGCAGTTGGATCCTGGAAAGACGATCACCGCGGCGCGCATGGCCGATCTCCTTTTTCCGTGACGCGTCAACGCAGTGCGGTTCCGCGCCGCGTGCGGGGCTGTTTGGGTCTCAGGCGTCGTCGAGAAGCGTGACCTCGTATCGCTCGATCACCGTGTTGGCGAGCAAGCGCTCGCACATCTCTTCGAGCATCCGGCGCGCATCGGCGCGGTCTCCGCCGTTGAGAGTGAGGTCGAGGTCGAACACTTTGCCCTGGCGCACGGCGTCGACGCCGCCATAGCCCATCCCGCCCAACGCTTGGCGGATCGCCTCGCCCTGCGGATCCAACACGCCGGTTTTCAACGTCACATGCACACGCGCCTTCACGCCACCCCGCCCCTCCTGTTCGCGCCGCCCTGCGCCCTGGTCAAACCCGTCCCGGTCGATGCGGCGCTAATTCACGAGCTTCGGACCGGGCGCCGCGGTGGCGCCTTCAGGCAAGATGCCAAGGCGCTTCGCGACCTCGGTATAGGCCGTCATCAGGTTGCCGAGGTCATGCCGGAACACGTCCTTATCGAATTTTTCGTCGCTGCGGATGTCCCAGAGGCGACAGCTGTCCGGGCTGATCTCATCGGCTACGATGATGCGCTGGAAGTCCCCTTCCCAGATCCGGCCCATCTCGACTTTGAAATCGACTAGGCGAATGCCGACGCCGAGGAACACGCCGGACAGAAAGTCGTTCACGCGAAGCGCCAGGGAGACCATGTCGTCCAAATCCTGCTGTCCCGCCCAATTGAAGGCGAGGATGTGCTCTTCGGCGACCATGGGATCGCCCAGCTCGTCGTTCTTGAAGTAATACTCGACGACCGGCCGCGGCAGACGCTCGCCTTCCTTGATGCCGAGACGCTTGGAGAGCGAGCCCGCGGCCACGTTGCGCACCACCACCTCGATCGGGATCATCTCGCAGCTATGGATCAACTGCTCGCGCATGTTGACGCGGCGGATGAAATGGGTGGGCACGCCAATGGCGTTCAGCCCGTCCATGAGATGCTCGGAGATGCGGTTGTTGAGCACGCCTTTGCCGTCGATCACGGCGTGTTTCTCTGCGTTGAAAGCGGTGGCGTCGTCTTTGAAATATTGGATGAAAGTGCCCGGTTCTGGCCCTTCATAGAGGATTTTCGCCTTGCCCTCATATACGAGGCGGCGGCGGCTCATGAGCGCATTCCAGTCGTCTCCCGTCTGAAGGATCCGCATGGCCGCCCCTCGCGGCCACGCCATCCCCGCATGGCTCTGGGAGCGCCCGCGGCGCGCCGCGACGCCGCCCGCTCCCGAGATCGCCTTTACCGCGCGCCGGCCCGTGGCTGGACGTCGGCTTGGTCGATCGCCACATGAAAGCTATAGGCGGCGGGTGAGATGACGGCAAGGCGACCCGAGGTCACCGGCTACGCGTGGTCGCGGCGGGCGCGCGGGAGCCTTTCCGCCGCCGGCGCCCCTTGAGCGGAG
>JBCCTM010000360.1:0-3061 GCA_039198535.1 Pseudomonadota bacterium | reverse complement strand
CGCGGGGGCCGCCGCCGCGTCTTCCTCGGCGACCGGATCACCCGGCGCTTCCGCCGCGTCCCCTTCCGCCGCGGGGTCCGCCGGAGCCGCCGCCGTGTCTTCCTCGGCGACCGGATCAACCGGCGCTGCCGCGACGTCCCTCTCCGCCGCGGGGTCCGCGGGCGCCGCCGCCGTGTCTTCCTCGGCGACCTGATCACCTGGCGCTTCCGCCGCGTCCGCCGGGGCTTCGGCTGTCGTCGCCCCGGCCGTTGACGGGTCTGCGGGGAACTCCGCCGTCGCACCATTGGCCGGGTCGCTGGGCGTCGCCGGCGCGTCCACGACCGCTTCCGAACGAGGCGGAGGCGTCCGGTCTCCGCCGACCACCGCCGGTCCCTCGACCACGCGCTCCGGCCTCTCCTCACCGGTCACCGTGTCGCGTACCGTCTCGAGCAACTCCGGATCACGGCCCAGCAGCACGATGGCGACGATCACGCCCGTCACGCCGAGAAACGCCAGCGCTTGCAAGCCGAACGCGCCGGCGCGAAAGCCGCCGCCGGCATCGCGGCCGCTCTGTTGGTCGCCGTCATCGGTTCCGCTGTCGCTCATGGGTCCATCCCCGTTCGACCGCCTCAAAGTCCTCGCCGCGAGAAGGCCTCGCCGCGGCGCCGTTTTCAGGGCGCGAAGGTCATCTCCGCCGCCAATGTCCGCACTCGCGTCTCCTCCAAGCAAAGCGGGTCCGCCGTGGGCAGCGGGCAGAAAATCTCAATCGTGTAGACTGCGCCGTAGCGCTCGAACGACGCGGTGATCCCGTACTCATTGGGCTCGACATACACCTCCTCCACCGCGGGGATCGCGCGGCGGATCTCGGCGTCGGTCTCAAACACGACGCGGGTGCCCGAAATCAGAAAGCTATTGGGCGCGATCCGCGCTTCGACGCTGTAATCATTGGTGCGCGCCAGCAATTCCATGGGCTGATCCAGCGCGCCATCGCGCGACGCCTCGATGAGGGAGCGCGGGATCAGCACCGGGATCTGCAAGTTATCGGCGCTGGCCCGGCCCGTCCCCTCAAAGCTCAGCAAACCGCCGCCGGGGGCCACTTGCGCCACGCCGGCGGCCTGGGCGTCACGCTGCGCCGCGGCCCAATCCACTTGGTTTAAACTGCGGCTGGCTGCTTCCGGCCTGTCATTGGCCGATTGGCCCAGGCCGAGCGTCGGCGCGAGGAGGACGGCGAAGAGGACGGCGACGCACACCGCCATCGCAAGAGCGTTGAGCGTTCTGGTCGCGAACACCGACATCATCTCGCACCCCCCTGAGACGCTCCGTGCACCGCCCGTGCAAGGCCAACACCACCCCTCCGACTTCAGCTCTGGCAGATCGGTCCTGTCCGCGCCACTGAGCGCGCGGTCGCAATGCGCCATTTGCGCAAGTGAGGTCGCTTGGATTATCAGAGCGCCGGCGTTTGCCGCGGGCCCGTAACGGGGGTAACAGGCCGCGGCGAGGACAGGACGGGCCGACGATTAAACTGAATGAGAATACAACCGCGGCGGTGGTGGAGCCGATCGGAGTCGAACCGACGACCTCTACAATGCGAATGTAGCGCTCTCCCAACTGAGCTACGGCCCCGCACACGCGACCTGAGCGCGACGCGACGAAACGGCCTGGCTCAGCGAGGGGTGGACGTACGGTTGGCGGTTGGCGCTGTCAAGCGGCCGCCGCGCCGGATCGTCCAGCGCGCCCGACATTGAGAATGCAGCTTTTCGAAGCTGAAACGAAACCGACGCCGCATCGATCGGCGACAGAGAGGAGAGTGCCGCAGTGGGGTCGCTCATTCAGATCATCGCGCTTCTGGCGAATTTGGTGTTTTGGCTGGTGCTGATCCAGCTCATTATCGGCCTGCTGATCCAGTTTGACGTGCTGAACCGACGACAGCCCTTCGTCATGCAGATCTACAACGGCATCGACCAGTTGCTGAGCCCGATCCTCGCGCCCATTCGGCGTATCCTACCGCCCACAGGCGGGATCGACTTTTCGCCGCTGGTCCTGCTGCTGGGCCTGCAAATCTTGATTATCGTCCTGAACAACAATCGGGGCGTGTTTGGCTAAGGCGCGCCGCACTCACTTTTTCAGACGGCGATTGCGCTGCGCCAGTAGACGCAGGCGCAGGGCGTTCAGCTTGATGAAGCCCGCCGCGTCGGCCTGGTCATAGGCGCCGGCGTCATCCTCAAAGGTGACGTGCGCCTCTGAATAGAGCGACGCGTCGGACCGGCGGCCGATGGTCTGCGCGGAGCCCTTGTAAAGCTTCACATCGACCTCTCCGGTCACATGCGCCTGGCTCTGATCGATGGCGGCCTGGAGCATCTCCCGCTCCGGGCTGAACCAAAACCCATTGTAAATCAGCTCCGCATAGCGGGGCATCAGCTCGTCCTTGAGATGCGCGGCTCCGCGGTCGAGCGTCAGGGATTCGATGCCACGATGCGCCTCCAGCAGCACGGTCCCGCCAGGCGTCTCATAGATCCCGCGGCTCTTCATGCCGACAAACCGACCCTCGACAAGATCCAACCGCCCGACCCCATGCGCCCCGCCCACCGCGTTCAGCCGGGTCAGCAGCTCCGCCGGGGACAAGCGCTCGCCATCGATGGAGACCGCGTCCCCCCGTTCAAAGCCGATGCGAACGATCTGCGGCGCGTCGGGCGCGTCCTCCGGGGCCACGGTGCGCTGATAGACGTAATCCGGCGCCGGCTCGGCAGGGTCTTCCAGCACTTTGCCCTCGGACGAGGTGTGGAGCAGGTTGGCGTCCACGGAGAACGGCGCCTCGCCCCGCTTATCTTGCGGCACCGAGACTTGATGCGCCTCCGCCCACTCGATCAGCCGCGTGCGACTGGTGAGATCCCACTCCCGCCACGGCGCGATCACGCGGATATCGGGCTCCAGCGCATAGGCCGACAGCTCAAAGCGCACCTGATCGTTGCCTTTGCCGGTCGCGCCATGGGCGATGGCGTCCGCCCCGGCCGCTCATCTCCAAGCATTTGGTGGAGATTGCTCGGAAAACCGGAGCGGACGCCATCGCCCATGGCGCGACCGG
>JBCCTM010000359.1:0-3061 GCA_039198535.1 Pseudomonadota bacterium | reverse complement strand
TGTGCCGCTATTGCAGGTCTCCCTGGAAGAAGCCGCCACCGGATCCGCCGCGCTGCAATTTCGCGGCGACCTGCGGGTGATCGACGATGAATGCCACGCCAATATCCAGCTGATCGATAATTCGGACGGCCATCTGCTCTGGGGACGGATATTCCGCCAGACGCTTGGAGACGACGCGGCGGCTGGGTTGTTGCAGCAAGTTGCGCCGCGACTTGAACCACAATTGATTCGCGCGATCGATCGAGAGGCGCACGACGGCGCAAGCGTCGATGCGCGGACGCTGCTCATCAAGGCCACCGGCGTTCTGTCCCTAAAGGGCTGGTCCCGTCGTTCTTTTGAGGAGAGCGCGGCGTTGCTGCGGGGCGCATTGGCGCAAAATGCAAATATGGCGCTGGCTCACGCTCAATTGGCGCTGATCCTCGCGCTCGGCGCGCGTTTTGGCCTGCTGGCTGGCGAATTGGCTGAAGCAGATGTGCTGGCCCATGCCGACCAAGCGCTTCAGCTCGACGATTTGGATTCGAACATCGCGGGGTCCGTCGGCTGCGCGCTGGCCGACATCGGCAAATTGCGTCGAGCGCGGCCGCTGCTGAAGCGGGCCATCGATCTCAACCCAAACAACGCCCAGGCGTGGGCGGCGATGGGCGCGCTCCATCTGTTAGAGCGCGACTTCGACACGGCGGTTCAGGCGTTGGAGAAGGGGCTGTCGATCAGTCCAATGGATCCACGCCGCGCGGTCTGGCGCGGCTTTCTTGCGGTTGTGCGCCTTTTCAATGGCGACGTTGATCGGGCCATTTCCGAAGCCCAGCGCGCGATTGAAGAAGATCACCGCAATCACATGCCGCATCTGGCGCTGGCGGCGGCGCATCTCAGCGCCGGCGATCCCGCGCGCGCGCGCACGTCTTTAGGCGATGCGCGGGAGATCCGGCCGGAGCTCAGCCGACGGGAGCTCGACCTCTTCATCGGGGAAGCGCTGGCTGAGAAGCTCCTGGCGCTAGACGTCGGTCACTCGCCCTCTCACTCGCCCTGGGCGGGTCGCGGCACGTAGATGAACCGCTCCCGCCGCGTGGCCCAGGCCGCCCAAAGCGAGGCGATCACCAACCCCGTGAACAGGTAAAGGCCCCAGGCGACTTGCACATCCGCAAAGCCGCGATAGAGCACCACATAGAAGGCGACGAGAAACACATCGACCATGGACAGCCGCCCCATGATCTCCACCGCCGGCATCACTTTGGCCGCCGCCTCTACGCTTGAGAAATGCGCATAGGCCAGGGTGAGGGTCTTCACATACGGCGCGACCACGGCGAACAGGGCGACGACGACGCAGAGAAAGATATCTTTCTCATAAAGGCGTTGGATGCCGGAGAGGATCGTCACTTCATCGGCGTCCCAGAACCACAGCACCTCGGCCCGCGCCAACGGAGCGGTCCAGGCCAAGGGAAAGAGGCCGATCAGCGATAGGTTGACCAATTTCGGCAGCATCCGCTCTCCTCGCGCCGCGCCCCCTTGGATCCTAGGTAGGTCTCCCACGCCGCCACCCCAAGCCCCGGGCGGGCCGGCCCCGCGCCGCGCGCTTGGTTGGCGGGAAACGCCCCTCCATCGCGGATCAGCGCACCGCTTCGATCGGTCCCTCCGCCGCGCCGGCGATGAATTGGGAGAGATAGGGATCGCCGCTGTCATCGATTTGAGAGACCGGACCGCGCCAACGCACAACGCCCCCGTGAAGCATGGCCACCTGATCAGCGATGGCGCGGACGCTCGACATGTCATGGGTGATCGTGATCGCCGTGGCGCCGAGATCTTGCACCAACTCTCGGATCAACGTGTTGATCACGCCCGACATGATCGGGTCGAGCCCGGTGGTGGGCTCATCGAAAAATATGATCTCCGGCTCGGCGGCGATGGCCCGGGCGAGGCCCACCCGCTTTTGCATGCCGCCGGACAACTCCGCGGGAAAGAGATCAGCCTTATCCGGCGTCAGGCCGACGCGGCGCATCTTCTCGATCGCAATCTCGCGGCAGCGCTGCGGCGTCTCCTTGCGCGCATGGAGCAGACGAAAGGCGACGTTGCGCCAAACGGGCAAGCTGTCGAACAGCGCCGCGCCCTGGAACAGCATGCCAAAGCGAGCGAGCAGGGCGTCGTCCCGCCGCGCCCCGGTCATTTGCGCGCCATCCACCCAGATCTCGCCGGCGTCCGGCTTGATCAGGCCGAGGATGCATTTGATCGTCACGCTTTTGCCGGTGCCCGAGCCGCCAATGATCACCAGGCTCTCGCCCTTGGCGACGTCAAGATCGACGCCGGCCAACACGGTGTTCGCGCCAAAGCTTTTCTTGACGCCGCGCAGCGCGATCATGGCGGCGGCCGGATCGCGCTCGGCGCGCGGCGCGGCGATCGGGGACGCGCCGAGGGGTTCGCTCGTGTTCATCTCGCCTCCCTTGTCCGGGGCCTCGCTCTCACGCGTCCGTCGTGAAGAAGATCTCGGTCAACAGATAATTCGCCGCCAAAATCAGCACGCTCGCCGACACCACGGCTTGGGTCGCCGCGCGCCCGACGCCTTGGGCGCCGCGGCCTGAGTTGAAACCGTGATAGCAGCCCATGAGGGCGATGAGGAAACCGAACGCCGCCGCTTTCCAAAGGCCCGAGACCACGTCTGAGACCGTGAGAAAGTTCGCCGTCGTGGTCAAATAGACCGCGCCGTTGAAATCGAGCCGTTGCACGCTGACCAGATAGCCGCCGGCGATGCCAATGCTATCGGCCACGAGCACCAGGATCGGCATCACCAACGTCGCGGCCAAAAGGCGGGGCGCCACAAGATACCGGATCGGATTAGTGGACAGGGTCGTAAGGGCGTCGATCTGTTCGGTCACCCGCATGGTGCCGATCTCCGCGGCGATGGCGGCGGCGACGCGGCCGGCCACCATGAGCCCGGCGATGACGGGACCCAATTCACGGGCGATGCCGATGGCGACGATGCTGGGCACAACGCTCTCGGCGTTAAAGCGCGCGCCGCCGATATGGATCTGCAGCGCCAGCACCGCCCCCGTGAACAACGCGGTGAGCCCGA
>JBCCTM010000358.1:0-3078 GCA_039198535.1 Pseudomonadota bacterium | reverse complement strand
GTCAGACATTGGCGATCACGCCCCGATGCGGCTGGTTGGGAGGCCGCCGCGCGCGCGAGGCTCGCGGGAGGGCGGGTGGGGCGAGCGTCGCGCGCGCTCATTACGCCCTCTCCCAAAAGCGCTCCGCCCGCTTCTTGAAGCTCTCGCTGTCGGGGTTTTGAGCGGCGGCGCCCTCCGCCTCGAACTCCTTCAGCAGCTCTTTCTGTTTCGCCGTGAGGTTCTGCGGCGTCTCCACCGTGATCTCGAGATAGAGATCGCCCACCCGGCTCGATTGCAGCACGGGCATGCCTTTGCCGCGCAGGCGCAGTTGCTTGCCCGATTGCGTGCCCGCCGGGATCGCCACCTTGGTGCGTCCGCCATCCAGCGTCGGCACCTCGACCGATCCGCCCAGCGCCGCCTCGGCGAAGGGGATGGTGATCTCACACAACAGATCCGCGCCGTCCCGCTTGAACAGCTCATGGGGCTCGACGCTCACAAAGATGTAGAGATCCCCCGGCGGGCCGCCCCGCTGCCCGGGCTCGCCTTCGCCCGCCAAACGGATCCGCGTGCCGTCCTGCACGCCGGCCGGCGCCTGCACGCTCAGCGAGCGCTCCTTCTGCAGCTGGCCCGTGCCCTGGCAGGTCACACAGGGGTTCTTGATGATCGAGCCGCGCCCTTGGCAGGTCGGGCAAGTCCGCTCGATGGTGAAGAACCCTTGTTGCGCGCGCACCTTGCCCACGCCGGAACAGGTCGGACAGGTGGTGGGTTGCGCGCCGCCTGCGGCGCCAGTGCCCGAACACACGTCGCAGGAGACTGCGCCCGGCGCGTTTATGGTCACTTGCTTGCCGCGAAACGCCTCTTCCAGCGTCACGGTGAGGTTGTAGCGGAGGTCCGAGCCCCGGCCGCGCCCGCCCGCGCCGCCGCGTCGGCCCACGAACTCGCCGAACAGATCGTCGAAGATATCCGAGAGACCGCCGCCGAAATCCGGCCCGCCGGAGCGGAAGCCGCCCGGCCCGCCGCCGCCATCGGAAAACGCCGCATGGCCGAACTGGTCATACGCGGCCCTCTTCTGCGGATCTTTCAGAACGTCATAGGCCTCGTTCACCGCCTTAAAGGCGCCCTCGGCCTCGGGATTGTCCTTGTTCCGGTCGGGATGCAGCTCTTTGGCTTTGGCGCGGTAGGCCTTGCGCAGATCGTCCTCAGAGGCGCCGCGCTTCAGACCGAGCACCTCATAGAAATCCCGCTTCGACATCTTATCGCTCCTCAGCGGCGCTCGGCGCGGCCATTCAAAATCGGGCTGTGCTCCGAGATCCAGCGGTTCTCAGGCCGTTGCTCAGCAAGAGACCGGCCCCGCCATCCCAGCGCGCGTCAAAAGCGACATCCGGGGGGCGGAGCCGGTCTTTCGCGCCTTAATCGCGGCGATCGCGCCCGTCCATTTCCTCAAAATCAGCGTCGATCACACCGTCATCGTCGCCGCCGGATCGGCCGTCATCCCCGCCGGGCTCCGCGCCCGCCTCACCCTGTCCGGCGTACATCGCCTCGCCGATCTTCATGGCCGCCGTCGCCAGCGCTTGGGTCTTTTCTTTGATCGGCTCAAGCGCGCCGTCTTCCAAGGCGTCCTTCACATCGGCCATGGCCAGTTCGATGGCGTCCTTGTCCTTCGGATCCAACTTGTCGCCATACTCGGCTAAGCTTTTCTCGGTGCTGTGGAGCAGCGCTTCCCCTTGGTTGCGCGCCTCCACCACTTCGCGCCGGCGCTTATCGTCCTCGGCGTGGGTCTCGGCGTCGCGCACCATCTTCTCGATCTCGTCGTCCGTCAGGCCGCCCGAGGCTTGGATGGTGATGGTCTGCTCTTTGCCGGTGCCCCGGTCCTTCGCGGACACGCTGACGATGCCGTTGGCGTCGATGTCGAAGGTCACCTCGATCTGCGGCACGCCCCGCGGGGCGTGCGGGATGTTCTCCAGATTAAACGAGCCCAGCAGCTTGTTGTCCGACGCCATCTCCCGCTCGCCTTGGAAGACGCGAATGGTCACGGCTTCCTGATTGTCCTCCGCGGTGGAGAACACCTGGCTCTTCATGGTGGGGATGGTGGTGTTCCGATCGATCAGGCGCGTGAACACGCCGCCCAAGGTCTCGATGCCCAGGGACAGGGGCGTCACGTCCAGCAGCACCACGTCCTGCACGTCGCCCTGCAGCACGCCGGCCTGGATCGCCGCGCCCATGGCCACGACCTCATCCGGGTTCACGCCCTTATGGGGTTCTTTGCCAAAGAAGTTCTTCACTGTCTCCATGACGCGGGGCATGCGGGTCATACCGCCCACCAAAACCACCTCATCCACATTGGCGGCGGTCATCCCGGCGTCCTGGAGCGCCTTCTTACAGGGGTCTAAGGTGCGCGCGATCAGATCCTCGACCAAGCTCTCCAGCTTGGCGCGGGTCATCTTCATGGTCAGGTGCTTCGGCCCGCTCGCGTCGGCGGTGATGAAGGGCAAGTTCACCTCCGTCTGCGCCGCCGAGCTGAGCTCGATCTTGGCCTTCTCCGCCGCCTCCTTGAGGCGCTGCAACGCCAGCTTGTCGCCGCGCAGATCGATGCCGTTCTCTTTTTTGAACTCGCTCGCCAGGTAATCGACGATCGTCAGGTCGAAATCCTCGCCGCCGAGGAACGTGTCGCCGTTTGTCGCGCGCACTTCGAACACGCCGTCGGAGATGTCGAGGATCGAGATATCAAAGGTGCCGCCGCCGAGGTCATAGACGGCGATGGTGCGGTCGGCGGATTTCTCGAGCCCATAGGCGAGCGCCGCCGCCGTCGGCTCGTTGATGATCCGGAGCACGTCGAGGCCCGCGATCTTGCCGGCGTCTTTGGTCGCCTGGCGCTGCGCGTCGTCGAAATAGGCCGGGACCGTGATCACGGCCTGGCTCACCGTTTCGCCGAGATAGCCCTCGGCGGTCTCTTTCATCTTCTGCAAGATGAACGCGGAGATCTGACTAGGGGAGAAGGTGTCGCCGCCGGCGGAGACCCAGGCGTCGCCATTGCCGCCCTCGACTATCTTGTAGGGCACCATCTTCTTGTCTTTGGCGACCTTAGGGTCGGAATAGCGG
>JBCCTM010000357.1:0-3089 GCA_039198535.1 Pseudomonadota bacterium | reverse complement strand
CAGGGCCAGACCGAGCACCATGTACCCGATCTGGCTGACGATGTGGAAGGAGAGGATCTTGCGCACATCGCTCTGCGCCGCCGCGCCCAAGACGCCGGTCACCATGGTCAAGCAGGCGATCCAGAGCAGGATTTGATGGGTGAAACCCACGTCATTGTCGAACACCAGGGTGAACATGCGCAGCAGCGCATATACACCCACTTTGGTGAGAAGCCCCGCGAACACCGCCGCCACCACCGGGATCGGCGTGTGGTAGGAGGCGGGAAGCCAGAAAAACAAAGGAAACACGGCCGCTTTGACGCCGAAGGCGATCAGGAACAGCATGGCGACCATGGTCAGCATGCCTGGGTCCGCACGGTCCACGGCGGAGGATAGATCGGCCAGGTTCAGCGTACCGGTCATCCCATAGAGCAGCCCGACGCCCGCCAGGAATAGGATCGTCGAGACCAGGTTGAGCGCGACATACTTCACGCCGCCATCGATCTGCTCGGGCTTGCCGCCCAGAACCAGCATGCCGAAAGAGGCGATCAGCATCACCTCGAACCAGACATAGAGGTTAAAGAGGTCGCCGGTGATAAAGGCGCCAGTGACGCCGGCGATCAGCACGTTGAAGAGCGCGTGATAGCCAAGCCGCTCGAGGCTCTCCTCCACATCGACCAGCGCGTAGATGGAGACGGCCACGGCCACGACGCCGGTGATCAGCACCATGGCGGCGGAGAGGTGATCGGCCACCAACGTGATGCCGAAGGGGGCCGGCCAGCCGCCCATTTGCCCGGCCACCACGCCGTTCTCGATCACCGCGAGCAGGAGCTGCACCGCCGCCGCCAAATGGGCGGCGGAGCCGAGCACAGACACCCAGGCGCCCGCGCGGCTGTTCCTCAACAAAAAGGCGACGATCGCGGTCGCGAAGGGGATGATGAGGGGGAGGGCGAGCGTCCAGATCACGGGCCGGCCTCCTTGGCGTCCGCCTTGGGATCGGGCTCGGCCAGGCGCATGGCGTCCGCGTCGAGCGTGCCGAGCGTGGACCACGCCTTGAACACCAGCACGATGGCGAAGGCGAACAGGCCAAAGCCGATGACGATGGCGGTGAGCACCAGCGCTTGCGGCAATGCGTTGGCCACCAGATCCGCCGGGGCCTTCGCCCCTTGGGCCACCAACGGCGGCGCGCCTTCCCGCAGACGTCCGCCGACGAAGATGGTCAGATTGGCCGCGTTGGAGATCAGCACGAGGCCAAAGATATAGCGTAGGAAATTGCCCGACAGCATCAGGTAGACCGCGCAGGCCACCACCATGCCGATCGTCACAGAGAGCAGGACCTCCATCAGATCAACTCCTCCAGCGCGAACACCAAGGCGAGCACGGAGCCGAACACCACCAGGTAGACGCCCACGTCGAAAACCAGGATGTTCGAGAGCGGCAGCCCCTTCGAGTTTTCATCTCCGCCGAGGAACAGCCATTGGCCGGTGAAGGGCGCGTCGCCATAGAAGGCCGCCGCGACGCCGGCCGCCAGCGCGACGCCTAGGCCGATCATGGCGATGTTGGTCGGGTCGAAGCGCAGGGTCTCCCGCGCCGCTTTCGGGCCGCGTGCGACGGCCTCCAGCACAAAGCCCGTGGAGCCGATCAGCCCGCCGATGAACCCGCCGCCGGGCTCGTTATGGCCGCGGAGCAGCATGTAGATCGAGAAGGCGAGCAGCAGCCACACCAGATACCGCGTGCCCGCGCTCAGGATCACTGAGTTCATTCGGCTTCTCTTTTCTTGGCGATGCGCAGCAGCGCATAGGCGGAGAGCGCGGCGATCACGACGACGGCGATCTCACCGAAGGTGTCGAGGGCGCGGAAATCCACGAGGATCACGTTGACAATGTTTCGGCCGAACGCTTCCGGCACGCTTGTCCGTTCGAAATACTCGGTGATGCGGAGGTCGAGCGGCTGGGAGAGCGCCAGCGTCATCAACGCCGCGTAGGCGGCGCCCACGCTGAGCGCGAGGACGGCCCGGGTCTTGTGGAAGCGCTCGCGCTCCAGACGCGGCAGACGCAGCATCACGACGGCGACCAGGACGACCACCAGCGTCTCCACCAACAGCTGGGTGATGGCCACGTCGGGCGCGCTGAAGACGATGAAGATCAGCGCCGCACCGATGCCGACGACGCCAAGACCGGCGATGGCGGAGAAGCGCGTCGGCGCGATGGCGGTGAGAAGCGCCCCGCTGAGCAGCAGCGCCGCCAGGGCCACATGCTTCCATTCCAAGGTGCTCAGATCCGGCTCAAGCGACGGCGCGCCGATATAGGCGTAAGTCCCGAGCAAGCCGATGGCCACGCAGGCGAAGGTGACGCTCAGATACTCGGTGAGCCGGCCCGTCTGGATAACGCGGGTCTGCCAGTTCGCCAGCATCACAAAGCCGCGCAGCATGGCGTCCCAAGCGGCGTCGAGGGAGGGCAGCGGTTTGAACAGGATGTCGAGGAACGCCCTGAATTGGGCGCGGCCCACATAGAGCAAAAAGCCAAGGGCGAATGTGGCCACGCTCATGAGCAGGGGCAGGTTAAAACCCGCCCAGAGCTTAAGCTCTTTGGGCGCCACATCGCCGCCCGTCACGGCGAGCACCGTCGGCCCGACCAACGCGCGCTCGAGGAGATCCGGATAAATGCCGAAAACTGCGCCCAGCGCCGCGAGAAGCACGGGGCCGGCGAGCATGGGCCAAGTGACCTCAGAGGGCTGCTTGGGCATGCCCTCGCCCGGGCGCCAGAACGGTTTGAAGGCGACGACGCCGGCGATGGCGAACATCAACGCGTTGGCGGCCAGCATCGCGCCCGCCACCAGGGTGGGCTCCGAGGCGACGCCCAGCGCGCCGGCGTATTTCAGCTCCTTGCCGATAAAGCCCAGCAGCGGCGGGAAACCGGCCATGGAGAGCGCCGCGACGGCGGCGGCGGCGGCCGTGATCGGCATGGCGGCGCGCAGGCTCCCAAGCGCCGCGGCGTCGCGCGTCCCAGTGGCTTTATCGATGTTGCCGACCACGAGGAACAGCGCGGCTTTGTAGAGCGAGTGCACGATGAGGAACGTGGCGAAGGCGGTGATCGCGTAGCCCGATTCTT
>JBCCTM010000356.1:0-3104 GCA_039198535.1 Pseudomonadota bacterium | reverse complement strand
GCGGGGATCATGAACGGGCTCGGCGTCGACACGACCCTGATCTATCGCAAATCCGAGATCCTCCGCGGCTTCGATGACGAGGTGCGGGGCTTCGTCCGGGCCGAGATGGAGAAGAAGGGCGTCAAGTTCATCTTCAATCAGGTTCTGACCCGCTTGGAGAAAACGCCGACCGGCCTCTCCGCGCATCTGACGGGCGGCGGCTCGGTGGAGATCGACCAGGCGCTCTTCGCCATTGGCCGGAAGCCCAACACCGCGGGGCTCGGATTGGAAAACGCCGATTTGGAAGTGCCCGCCGGCGGGGCGATCCCAGTGGACGCGTGGTCGCAAACCACAACGCCCTCCGTCTTCGCCGTCGGCGACGTCACAGACCGGATCAATTTGACGCCTGTGGCGATCCGCGAGGGCCACGCCTTCGCGGACACGGTGTTCGGCGGCGCGCCGCGCCAGGCGGATCATGCGCTGGTGGCGACAGCGGTCTTCACACAGCCCGAAATCGGCACGGTGGGGCTTTCGGAGGAAGAGGCGCGCGCGGAGGGCGGCGATGTCGATATCTACAAGAGCGCGTTCCGCCCGATGCTCCACACTCTGTCGGGCCGCGACGAGAAGATGTTCATGAAGATCATCGTGCGCCGCTCCGATGACCGCGTGTTGGGCGTTCATCTGGTGGGCCATGGGGCGGGAGAGATGATCCAATGCCTGGGCGTCGCTGTGAAAATGGGGGCGAGCAAAGCCGATTTCGACGCGACCATGGCGGTGCATCCGACGGCGGCTGAGGAGCTTGTCACCATGCGCGCGCCCAGCGGATGAGGGCCATGTTTTGAAAAGCCTGTCTCCACGGGCGATATTTGCGGCATTTTAGCGCGCTGACCCGTTGAACCCGGCGCCCAGAGCGCCAATGTCTGTGGCGAGATCCAGGCGGCGAATCGAACCGTTGGACGGCGTCGCTCCCTGCGGCCCGCCCCGTGGCTTGGATGGGGGTTAAGAAAAGCCTAGGACGCCGAGCGGCTGTTAACGCCCCGGTGACCTGGGCCGTGCCATCGACAGGCGAATGCGCGACATCACGGCGACCGGCCGAAGGCTCAGAGCTCGGCGCGGCGGAACAGAAAAGCATACAGAAAAGGAGCGGCGATGCCCTGGAGCAACGACAACGGCCCGAAAGCATCCGGCCCCTGGGGCGGCGGCGGCGGTGGAGGCCGCGGCTCCGGCGGGAATGGCGGCGGCCCCTGGGGCGGCGGCGGCGGCGGTCGCGGACCGAACGGATCAGGCGGCGGCGGCGGTGGCGGCCAAGGGCCCAACATCGACGACTTTTTCAAGAAAGGGCAGAACCAACTGAAGGGCATGCTCGGTGAAGGCGGCGGCGGCGGGGGCGTCGGCTTCCTGCTGGTGCTGCTGATCGCCGCGGGCGCCTGGCTCTACGCCTCGTTCTACACCGTTCGCCCGCAGGAGCAGGCGGTGGTGCTGACCTTCGGCGAGTACACCGCCACCCAAGGGCCCGGCCTAAACTTCGCCCCGTGGCCGGTGCAAACGGCCACCATCGTGCCTGTGACGCGGGAGAATGTGATCCAGATCGGCACAGATCGATCGAGCGCGCGCTCCACCGTCCGCGATCCGGGCGTGATGCTCACCGGCGACGCCAACATCATCGACATCAACTTCCAGGTTGTTTGGAATATCAGCGATTTGCGGAGTTTCCTCTACAATCTGGCGGATCCGCCAGCGACGATCCAGGCGGTGGCGGAATCGGCCATGCGGGAGGTGGTGGGCCGCTCCAACCTCGCCCCTCTGCTGAACCGCGATCGCGCCCAGGTCGAGGCGGATGTGTTGCAGGTGATCCAGACCACGCTTGACGAGTATGAGGCGGGCGTCTCGGTGCTCCGCGTGACCATGGACCGCGCCGACCCGCCGGCCGAGGTGATCAACGCCTTCCGGGACGTCCAAGCGGCGGAGCAGGAGCGCGACACCAAAGAGAAGCAGGCTCAGGCGCGCTTCAACGAGATCACCGCGCAAGCCCGTGGTGAGGCCGCGCAGCTGCTGGAGGACGCCGAAGCCTATCGCGCGCGCGTCGTCTCAGGAGCCGAGGGTGAAGCCGCTCGCTTCGTCGCTGTTCTCAACGAGTACACGGTGGCGAAGGACGTCACCCGCAAACGTCTCTACCTCGAGACCATGGAGCGCGTGTTCGGCAACATGAACAAAGTCATCATCGATGACGCGTCCGCCGGCGCCCAAGGCGTGGTGCCTTACCTGCCGCTCGACCAATTGCGCGGACGCACCGCGCAGGCCAATCAGTAATCCAACGGGAGGATTGAGAAGATGAGACTATTGCCCATCGCCGTCCTTCTCGGCGGATTGGCCGTCGCGGGTCTGCTTTCCTGCGTGTTCATCGTGGATGAAGGCAAGCAGGTGTTGGTGCTCGAATTTGGTAAGGTGAAGCGCGTCGAGACGACGCCTGGCCTTAAATTCAAGTATCCGCCTCCCTTCAACACCGTGGTGCGCTACGATAAGCGGATCCTGCCGCTCGACACGCCGGATCTCGAGGTCACGCCGCTCGACAACCGTCGACTGATCGTGACGGCCTTCGCGCGCTGGCGCATCGAGAACCCTGAAGCCTTCCAGGCGGCCGTCCAGCTTGAATAAAACGGCAAGACGCGTTTGCGCCAGATCCTCAACGCCCGGGTGCGGGAAGTGCTCGGTACGGTGAAGTCCGACGAGATCCTGTCCGACCAGCGGGCGGCCCTGATGCGGAAGATCCGCATCCAGGCCCAAGCGCAGGCGCGGGCGCTTGGCGTGCAAATTGTCGACGTGCGTATCCAACGCGCGGACTTGCCGGAACAGAACCTCAAGGCGACCTTCGACCGGATGACGGCCGAGCGGGAGCAAGAGGCGAAGGATCAGCGGGCGCGAGGCGAAGAGGCGAAGCGGCGGCGGATCGCTGAAGGTGAGCGCCTCGCCACAGAGACCGTGGCGGAAGCGCGGAAGACGTCGGAGATCATCAAAGGCGAGGCGGACGCCGCGCGGAACAAGATCTTCGCGGACGCTTTCAATCGCGATCCTGAGTTCTTCGCCTTCTACCGCTCGCTCACAGCCTATGAGCAAGCGCTTCAAGG
>JBCCTM010000355.1:0-3109 GCA_039198535.1 Pseudomonadota bacterium | reverse complement strand
GGCGGGTGGGGCCGTCCGCCGCGCGCGTCACTAAGGTTCGGCGTCGTCCGTCCTTGGGCCGCCGGGCGCCGCTGATCCGTCCTCGGCGTCCGGCGCGATGGTCGCGCCTCCGCCTTTGAGGCTCTCCGCGATCAACGCGTCGGTTAGAACAAGCTTCGCATCGACCAGCTGCTCAAACGGCAGCGACACTTCGCCCCCGTCGAGGGCGACGCGCACCCCATCCTCCTCGCGTCCCGCCATGGCGCTGGCGACGCCCTTCAATATCCCGCGGAACCGCTTTCTGCCGTCGATCAGATCCCGCGTCTCCAGCTTCGCCTCCCAGCCCTGATAGCGTTCAAAATCCGTGAGACGCGTCAGGGGCCTATCGATACCTGGGGAGGAGACCTCCAAAACATATTCGCGCGCGATGGGATCTTCGACGTCCAAAACCGCCGACAGCGACTGGGAGAGCGTGGCGCAATCATCGACCTCCATGGTCCCATCGGGTCGCTCGGCCATCACCTGGAGAGTGGGGGTGCGCGCCGCGCTGAGGCGCACGCGCACCAATTGGAAGCCCAGGCTATCCACCGTCGGCGCGATGATCGCCGCAATCTTCTCATCCATTGGCGTCTTCGCCAGCACGCGCAGCCCCTCCGACCCCTGAGCCCAGCAGCACACCGCCCGCGCAACAAAAAAGCGGGCCAGCGGCCCGCTTCCAATTTCCGGTGGCGCGCTTCAAGCATCGCCGCTGTCAGGTCAATCTAGCCGCGCGCCTGCCGCGCCGCAAGACGCGATCAGCGGTATGGTGACGAACCCAACAGTCTGGCCTAGCGAGGGCTCCGCTTCGCCAGGATCCGTTGCAGCGTCCGCCGGTGCATGTTCAGCTTTCGAGCGGTCTCGCTCACATTACGATCGCAGAGCTCGAAGACGCGCTGGATGTGCTCCCATCGCACGCGATCCGCGGACATCGGCTTGTCGGGCGGGGGCGGCTTGCCGGCGTCGCCGGCGATGAGCGCCGACGTCACATCATCCGCGTCCGCCGGCTTCGAGAGGTAGTCGACCGCGCCGATCTTAACCGCGGCAACCGCCGTGGCGATGGCGCCGTATCCGGTCAAAACAATCACGCGCGACTCAGAGCGCGTCTCGCGGATCGCGCCCACGACGTCGAGCCCATTGCCATCTTGAAGCCGAAGATCCACGACCGCGTAGGCCGGGGGCCTCGCTTTCGCCGCGGCCACGCCTTCCGTCACGCTTTCGCACAAGGTCACATCGAACCCGCGCTTCTCCATGGCGCGACCAAGACGACGGCGAAAAGGCTCGTCATCATCGACGATCAACAAGCTCGGATCGTCTAACCGGAGGGGGGCGGATTCTTGCATCTGTGCACCTTAGTCGTTTCAAAAAACGAACCACATATCCGCGCGCCGCGCAATGAACGCTTCGCTTTGTCACGCGGCTGAGTGGCTGATTTGCTGGGAAAAACGATCCACAGCTCAAAAAAGTCCGCGGCAAACCGTCGCAATGCGCGTTATCCACAGCATTGAGTGTCGATCTGAAGCCGACACGCGCCCGTCGAGATTGTCGCCGCCCCAGGCCGCGCGACCTCTCTCTAAAGACGGCCACGCGTTACGCGCCGACCTCTTTCAACCGTTTTGCGATCACCTCCGGCGGGGTCCCGCCGGGGAACCGCCAAAGTTCACGGCCGTCGCCGTCCACGGCGTACATGTAGTTCGAGTGAAGCACGTCATAAAGGTCCGGGTCGCCCCCGGGCGTGGGAGGCGCGATGTGGTAGATCACATCCCAAGCGTCGGCGGCGTCGGCCACTTGCTCCTGCGTGCCGGTCAGTCCAATCACGTCGTCGCCAAAAGCGCTGACATACTCAGACATAATTTCCGGCGTGTCCCGCGCCGGGTCCACCGAGACGAAAACGACCTGCGCGTCACGCCCCTGTGACCTCAGCACCTCCTGCGCTTGCACCATATTCACAAGTTCCAAGGGGCAAATGTCAGGGCAATGGGTGAAGCCGAAGTAGACCAGTGAAACCTGTCCTTCAAAGATCGCTTCCGTCGCCGGCTGGCCGCGGTGGTCCAACAAGGAAATCGGGCCGCCGCGGCGCTCATCCGCCGGCCCGCCGCCAAACACCAGCACGGACATCGTCAATCCGATCATGCCAGCGACCAAGGCCACCGCCGCGTACAGCGCCAGCCGAAACGCGTCGCCGCCATCCTGATCCGGCGCGTTGCTTCGCCCGCTCATCGTCATCCCTCCGTCACATCACCATACTGACCGGCGGATCGAGACCGAGGCGGCTCGCGACCCAACGTCGCGACGGCGCATACGACCGGCCTGGCCCATCCCCACATCGCTAGAGTAGCATATAAGGAGTTTTCGACGGGCTTCACATTTCGTCGAGGCGGGCCATCTGGGAGCGCGCGCAAAAGCCGACAGGGGCGCTGAGTGAGAAGTATTGGCGGTAAAACACCGCGCCGCGCCACGGTGATCGGCGCGCGCTGGGTGTCGATCGTTGGGCAAACCCTGGCCGTGGCCGCCGCCGCTTTCGTCTTTGACGTCCAAGCATCCTATGCCGGGTTTATCCTGGTGCTCGCCCTGGGCGCGGTCATCAACGCCGCTTTCGCCATTGGTTTGTCCGACAGTCAGCGCCTCACCGATGGCCAAACCGCCTGGGCGCTCACCGCGGATCTGGCGCAGATCGCGGCGCTCCTCGCCCTCGCCGGCGGCGTCCTAAATCCCTTCGCCATCTTCCTCTTGGGGCCCGCCACCGTCGCCGCCACGGTGCTGTCGTCGCGCAGCGCCATCCTGGTGGGCGCCGCTTCGGCCGTCGCCGTCGTCGCGCTCGCGATCGCGCATCTGCCCCTCGCCTTCGCCGATGGAACGGTGGTGGAGCCGTCTTTTGAACGCCGGCTCGCCGCCGTCACGGCGCTGTTGGCCGCGTTGGGCTTTGTGCCGCTTTACGCGCGGCGTGTGGCTGTGGAGGCGTTCGACATGTCCGCCGCGCTGGCGGCGGCGCAGATGGCGCTGGAGCAAGAACAGCGGGTCTCCGCCATCGGCGCCATGGCCGCGGCCGTCGCCCATGAACTCGGCACGCCCCTGGCCACAATCAAACTCTCGG
>JBCCTM010000354.1:0-3121 GCA_039198535.1 Pseudomonadota bacterium | reverse complement strand
CGGCGGCGGGGGCGCGCGCCCGGAGGAGGCGAAGCGGTCGGACCGAGCGGACGCGTCCAAGAGCGCCCCAGCGGTGATCATCGCCGCAGTCGGAGACATCGCGTGGGCCAACCAAATCCAAGCCGCGCTCCGCGTCGCCTCGCAGGACGCGCCAGAGGATATCGCCGCCAGGCGACCCGCGACCCAGCTCGCGCCGCAGCCGCCGAGCCTCGATAATCCGGACATGCGGGCCGGCGCTGAGGCGGCGATCCAGGGCGCGGCGGCGGTGGTCCTCATCCTCACAGATCGCGCGCTCAGCGAGCGTTGGGTCCGCTTCGCCGCCGAGACCGCGCGGCGATCCGGTGCGCCTCTGATCCCCATTCTGTTCGATCCCATCGCTCCAGAGCCGCTGCTCACGCTCACCGGCGGGGCCGAGCCGATCCACGTCGAACGGCCGGAGCCGGACGAAGAAGCCCGTTCAGCTGAGGCGGAGCCCGCCTTCGGACCAACGCAAGCGACGGCTCTGCTCATGAGGCTCGACGCTTTGGCCGAAACCCGGGCCGAAACCCAGGCGGCCGAGAGCAACGCCAGCGCTCAGATCGAAGCGACAGACACCGCGCAGGCAAGCCCCGCAGAGGCGGCGGCGCTTTCAGATGACGCCCTCTACGCCCAAGCCGTTGAAATCGTCGTCGGCGAGGGCAAAGCGTCGACCAGCTTCTTACAACGGCGCTTGGAGATCGACTGGGCGCGCGCGGCGCGGCTGATCGACCGAATGGAGCGCGACGGCGTCGTCAGCGCCGCCGATGATATGGGCCGCAGGAGCGTGCTCGCGGCCAGCGTCGTGGACGCGCGCGCCACGGCGCCTTTGGAGGCTCACGCCGATCAAGAAGCGGCGGCGCGAGAGGCCGAGGCCGAGACCGAAATCGAAGCTGAACAGGAGGAGGGGGGCGAGGCCGAGGCTCTGGGCGCTCTAGACGTGGAGGATGGGGCGACGGGGCCCGAGGATCCCCCAGCGTCCGCCGCGGCGCCGCCGTCGATGCCCGCGCCGGCTCCAGGGGCCGTTTTCTCGCGTCGGAGGGCGGGGCCGTTTGACGAAGCGACGACCGACATCGCGCCGTCGGCCCCGGCGGACGCCGCGCCGCCCAGACCGAAACCGAGCACGGGCGACGCGACGCCGGCGGCCGGCGTCGCGGCGGCGAAACTGTTTGAGAATTTGCCCCGGCGCATGCGTGTCGGCCTCCCGCAAGAGGTCGTGGTCCGCATTGGGCGCACTGAGAAAGCCGGAGAGGGCATGCCGTCGCGGGAGCGCGTCACCGCCCATGACATCGTCGCCGCCAGCGCCATGACCGTGACGTTGGACGACCCGAGCTTCGGCTATGCGATCCGCCGGCTCACGCCGGCCACGCAGTGGGTGGACCGGGAGGCGCTCGCGGCGCTCGGCATGGGGCTCGAGCGCATGCCGGCCGAATGGCGATGGTCCGTGGAGCCGCTGAAGACCGGGGTGCGCCCGCTGGTGATCCGCGCCACCGCAAGGGTGAGCGGGGCCGATGGCGTCAGCGCCGACGCCGCGCTGCCGGAGCAAGCGGTCGAGGTGCGGGTCGGTGTCAATCCGAAGCGTCTTGCCGGCGACGCGTTCCGCTGGGCCCTGATCGCCCTCGCGGCGGGCGTGATCGGCCATTATGCGGGCGAGATCGCCGCCACGGCGCAGGCCTTTCTCCAATAGAGGCGCAGCGCAAGCGGTTTGCGTCGGGCCGCGCCGGCCCCATTTGTGGGGCCGATGAGGTCACTGGGAGAGCGGGCGGACATGCCGGGCAAAGTGAAGATCGCCAGTTGCTGCTATTGCGGGCGCCGCGCGACCCTGACCCTCGGGGCCGTCGGCGAGCAGCGCGAATTGGTGTGCGCCGGTTGCGGGGCCCCGTTGCGTCGCCTCAAAGCGGTTCGGTCCGAGCCCGACGCGCCGACCAAATTTCCCGGTCGCCCCGAGGAGCGCCGCAAGCGCGTCGCCGAGAAAGAGCGGCGACGGGATGAACGGCGAGAGAAGCGGCGGAATCCTCGGCAAGAGTCGCGTCAAGAGTCGCGTCAAGATCCCAGGGGAGAGGGCGAGCGCCGCCGCGGCGGGCCGCCGCAGAAATCGCGCAAGAAGCGGCGTGAGAAGCGCCGACGCGGCCCGTTGGTCCGCTTTTTCAAAGAAGTGATCGACGAACTGGAAGATCTGTTCGACTGACCCTAGCGGTCGCGCCGCACCGCCGGAAACGGGCTCGCCGCCGTGGGCGGGTGGTCCGGATGATAGTCCACCCGCCGCGGCCGCTGTCCCATCAGCCAGGCCAGCCCCACGAACACCACGCCGGCCGCGAAGCCGCCCGCATGGGCCCAGTAAGCGACGCCGCCCCCGGTGGCGCCGATGGAGGCGAGGCCGCTGACCACCTGGATCCCGAACCACAACAGCAGCATGGTCCAGGCCGGCATGGCGATGATGGTGATCAGACCCATCACCACCAGCACATCCACCTTCGCCTTGGGAAACAGCAGCAGATAGCCCCCCATCACCCCAGCGATGGCGCCGGAGGCGCCGATATTGGGGATGGTCGAGCCCGGATCCGCCACGATCTGCGCCGCGGAAGCGGCGAAGCCTGCGATCAGATAGAACAGCAGAAAGCCGAGATGGCCGAAATGGTCCTCTAAATTGTCACCAAAAATGTACAAAAACAGCATGTTGCCGATGATGTGCATCGGCCCTCCATGGAGAAACATGGCGGAGATCAGCGTGTAGAGATCATCGCCCGCCACGATCGCCGCCGGATAGAGCGCCCAATCCGCGTAGACCAGTTGGAAGACCTCTTGCTCCGGCCGCCAGAAATAGGCGGCGAAGATCGCCACATTAAGGGCGATGAGCGTCCAGGTGACGAACGGGACGCGGCGGGACGGGTTGTGATCGCGTAGCGGGAACATGCCTCCGCTGTAGCACGCCGCGCCCCCGCCGCGCACCCTTTCAGAACGAAGCAATTCCGGGGAGCGAGCCGCGCGGCAGCCGGGTTGCGCACCCAATGGCGATCGGCGTCGGAGAAGGCGCGCGCCTGACCCTGGGGAGGCGCTTTGGAACGGCTCCGCTAAGACGCTTTATGGCGCAGGTTCGGACAAGATT
>JBCCTM010000353.1:0-3155 GCA_039198535.1 Pseudomonadota bacterium | reverse complement strand
TCTCATTTCGCCGGCGCCATTTCGCCCATGGTCTGCACAGCCCCTATTGGTGGCTGCGGTGCCTGTTCTGGGAGAGCCAAGACCAGAACTGGCTGATCGCTCAGTACAAGCGCTTTCTGGAGTGGGACATTCTAGAGCGGCCCCTCTTCACACGGGCGCTGGAGCGCGTCGCCGCGCCGCTCATGGGCAAGAGCGTCGCCCTCTACTTTACGAAGACCGCGCCGTGACCGAACGCGCCAAGCAAGAGACCTATCGCGGCGCCGCCAAGCGCATCCTGGAGCTTCAGCGAGACGACGGCTCTATCCCGTGGACGGAGCATGGGGTGTTCGACGCGTGGAACCACGCTGAGGGCGCCATGGCGCTGTGGGTGATGGGCGAGAGGGACGCGGCGGCGAGAGCGCGCGAGCATCTGCGCCGCACGCAGAACAGCGACGGCTCCTGGTGGGGCGTCTATGGGGAGGCGACCGCGCACGAAGGCGGCGGCATGCGGCCCATGGGCGATCGCTTGCGGGACACAAATCACGCCGCCTATGTCGCCTCGCTTATCGCCTGCGAATATCTGCTCACGGACGACGTCGCGGCCGTGCGTCGGCATTGGCCAATGGTAGAGGCGGCGATTGACTTCGCGCTCGCCCATCAGACGCCGGAAGGGGACATCCGCTGGGCGGCGAAGGAGGCGCGCACGCCGGAGGAGGACGCGCTCCTTACCGGATGCAGCTCGATTTACAAGAGCATTGAGGCCGCGCTGAGGCTCGCGCGCCTCCTCGGGGTGGAGCGCCCGAAATGGCGAGAGGGTCGCCGCGCGCTCGGGCAAGCCATCCGCGACAAACCCCACAGGTTTGATCGTCAGTGGCCGTCAAACGCGCGCTTCTCCATGGATTGGTACTATCCGGTGTTAGCGCAAGCGATTGTCGGCGACGCCGCCCATGAGCGGCTGAAGACGCGCTGGGCGGACTTCGTGGTGGAGGGGTTTGGCTGCCGCTGCGTCGATGACGCGCCGTGGGCCACCGTCGCGGAATCCTGCGAACTCGCCATCGCTCTTCTGGTCCTCGGCCGGCGCGACGACGCGCTGCGCATTTTTGGCGAGCAAGCCCACGCGCGCGACGAAACAGGCGCCTACTGGATGGGCTGGCAATATGAGCGAGACGTGTTCTGGCCGGCGGAGCGCGCCTCCTGGACCTGCGCCGCGGTGATCCTCGCCGGCGACGCGCTCTATCGGTGGACGCCGGCGGCGCGGCTCTTCACGAGCCCGGCGCGTGAACCGATCGGTCGGCTCCCCGGCGTTTGAGGAGCGCCAGCGACTTGACGAACCCCGTCTCTTCAAACTGGCCGGAGGCGAGCGCCAGACGGTAAATGTCATGGGGCGGACGACCGCCGTCCGCCGGGTCGGGAAAGACGTCATGGATGGCGAGGACGCCGCCCGGCGCCAGATGCGGCGTCCAGCCGAGATAATCATTCATCGCGTGCTCTGGCGCGTGGCCGCCATCGATAAACAGCAGACCGAGGGGCGTGCGCCACCACGCCGCCACATCGGCGGAGTGGCCCACCACCGGCGTCACCCACCGCTCCAGCCCGGCGAGCCGCATGGCGCGCCGGAAGTGGGGCAGCGTGTCCATCGCGCCCGCCGCATCGTCCCAAAGCTCCGCGTCGTGATGCTCCCAACCCGGCTGGTTTTCCTCCGACCCGCGATGGTGATCGACGCTGATGAGGACGCCGCCGCGCGCCTTCATGGCGGCCCCGAGATAAACCGCCGACTTGCCGCAATAGCCACCGACTTCCAACGCCAGGGCGAGCGGCGCCGCCTGCGCTGCCTCAAAGAGCGCCGCCCCCTCGTCCGGATCGAGGAAGCCTTTCACGGCGGTCGGATCGAGGGGAAGTTCCAACAAGTCACTCCCTATGGTTGAGTCATACGTAAGGGTTTCGTTAAGGCATTAGCCAAAATCAACGAAAATGAAAGGTCTCTCGGCCAGTCTAAGCAGCAAACGATGGCGAGAGGCCGCCCATGGCGAATGAGATCCAACCCGAACCGGCGACCGCGCGCGAGACCGCGACCAGCGACGCAGACAGCGACGTCACCTATGACGCGCTGCTAAAAGCGTTTCACGACGCGCCCCGCGGCGCCTGGTTCCTCCAAGAACACGCGCGCCGCAACCGGTACGTGGAGACCGCCGCGGTGATGGAGCGGCTCGACAAACTTGAGAGCCCGGCAGCGAGCCCCGAGGAACAACGGGTCGATTACCTTCGCACTGAGCTGCAACAAATGGCCGCCTCGATCATGGAAGCGCGCCGCGAGATTGCGTCCATCAAGCCGAACGAAGGCGAAAACAACCGCATTATGGCGGCGACGGAAGAGCTGGACGCCATTGTCTCATCCACAGAGCGTGCGACATCGGAGATCATCGCCGCCGCGGAGCGCATTCAAGATCTGACCGACAAACTGCGCGAAGGCGAGGCCAACGCCGAAATCTGCGACGAGATCGAAACCCACTCGATCGACATCTTCACCGCCTGTTCGTTCCAAGACATCACCGGGCAGCGGACCAGCAAAGTCATTCATGTGCTGCGTTACTTGGAAGCCCGCATCAACGCGATGGTGAAGATCTGGGGCGATCCGGATCAGGCAGGCGCGGTCGATATGACGCCGCGTCCGGACGAAAACGCCGACACCCGGCCGGATGCGCACCTCCTCAACGGTCCGCAAGCTGAGAACGTCGCGATCAGTCAGGACGAGATCGACAAGATGCTTGGCGGCGACGATTTCGACGCGGTCCCCGCCCCCGCCGCAGAGGCTGACGCTACGCCTGAACCGCAAGGGGCCGACGCGGCCGCAGAGCCAAGGCCAGCGACAGCGGTTGCAGCTGAAGCGCCTACGCCAGAGGCGCCGGCGCTCGGCGGCGACGCTGTGGATCAGGATGCGATCGACGCGCTCTTTGACGAGGCGCCGGCGGCCTAAGCGCCGTCTGGCGCTGGCGCCATCGCGAGCCTTGGGGTTGCGACGTACGCGCTTAGTTCTGCGCCCGCGATTTTTCCATTAACCCGTCGGCGGCCGAACCGATATCGCTCGCCGCCGCAGCAAAGCCTGAAGCGATCTTCCGTTTAACATCGGGATCGGAGGGCTCGCCTCGGCCGCCAATCTCATCCAGGATCAATTCGTA
>JBCCTM010000352.1:0-3182 GCA_039198535.1 Pseudomonadota bacterium | reverse complement strand
GGGGAGGCGGCGGGCTGAGCGCGGCCAAGGCCGTGGTTTCAGATCCAGTGTCGGTTAGCCCTCTTGAGGCTCCAAGATGTCCAAGGTGACGCAGATCGGCAGCCAGCTGGCGAGGTAGGCTTCGAACTCCGCCTTCACCAAGGTCTCGCTGATCGGCGCGCCCTGGTGGTATGCGCCCACGCGGCGGAGCTCAGACAGCGCCCATGCGGGGATCTCGCTGAGCGGCATGCTGTCCGCGCCGAAGGTGAACAGCGCCGGCAAGGTCGGCAGCTCCACCGGACCGCCCAACGGCGCCGCCGCCAGCGGAATTTTGTCATCCTTGAAGCGGCGCGCCTCCAACCCGGCGCGGTTGAACGGGTTGGTCAGCCGGTAGCGGGCCTCGCCGCTCCGATCGACCGCCGCGGGCGCGGCCACCGGCCGCCGGAACATCTGCAACGCGCCATCGGCCAACAGCCGGCTCAGGCGCGCGTCGAACTCCGGCCCGAGTTCGGCGAAATCGGAGATCTTCCGCAGCGCGGAGAGGTCGGCCTCGCCCCGGGCGCAGGCGGCGAGGATCTTCGGATCCGCCGCATGGCCGCCCCCCCGCTGCCCAACGGAGTTCAGCGCGGCCCGCATATTGGCCATGGGGGCCCACGCGTCGATCTGCGGCTCGGCCTGGCGGCGCTCCAGCAGCTCCGGACGGCAGAAGATATCTCGGCGGAACCGCTCGCAGAGCAGGAGGCTCGTGCGGTTCTCATCGGCGGCGCTCGGCCAAGGGCTGTGCTCGGCCCCCGGGAACACCGCCTTCAACACCTCGCGCAGCGACGCCCCCTGGAGGCGCCGCTGGTGATCCGGCGTGCCGCAAAAGCGGAGCCCAGCGCCCTCGAACATGTCGTTCACTTCGCTGAAATGCAGCGGACGCCAGCAATCGCTCAGATATTCATGGGCGACATAGCGAAGGTCCTTTTCCCGCAGCATATCAATCAGCTCCGCCGCATCCGGCGTTTTGCTGAAATAGGGCAGGTTGAGCTTGGAGAGATGGCCCAGCGCCTCCCGCGCATAGCGCAGACGCTGATCCAAAGCGCCTTCCCGCGTGTCGGCCAAGCTGCCCAGCAACTCGCGCACGGGCACATGCCGCGCCCAGCCCGGGGCGGCGTTATAGGTGATCAGCAGCACGCCCTCGGGCGCGAGGAACCGCTCCACAAAAGCCAAGATCTCTTTCTGCGCGTCGGCGTTCACCCAGCTGAGCACGCCATGGGCGACGATGAAATCGAACTGCGGCGGATCGCGCTCCGCCAGATCGGCGAAGGCGCCCTCCACCAGCGTCAGGTTGGTCGCGCCCGCAGCCTCGGCGAGCGCGCGCCCATTGGCGATGTGCTGCGCGCTGAGATCGACGCCGTAGAAGGCGCTGTCGGGAAAGCAGGCCGCCAGCAAATTGAGCGATACGGCGTTGCCGCAGCCAAGATCGCAATAGGTGAACGGCCGGTCCGTCCGCCGGCCGGGCACGCCGGAGATGTTGACGGCGAAGTCGATCGCGGCGGGGCTCAGGAAGTCATAGGCGTTCCAGATATACTCGACGTGCTCAAGCTCGGTGGCCACGCGGTCTGGTCGCCCGGCCGCCTCCTGGGCGCCGTCGGCTTGAGACACCTGCCGCGCCTGGCCGCTCGACGCGTCCTCCGGCTGAGCCTCATGCCGCTTAACCTCTTGGGTCTCCATCCTCTGGCGCTCCTTGATGCATTGGCCGTTAACAGCCGTCCCGCCCGTCGAAATTTGGGTAACCATACGGGGCGCAGGGTTTCGATTTTCGAAACGCGCCGCCCGCCATGGCCAAGCGACGCCCCGCCGCTTAGAGAAGGGCGCTCAAAGGAAGGGCCGCCGCCGCGCCGACGCGCCGCGCTCGCAGCCGGCCAGAAGAAGAATTTCTAGAGAGGACCGATCATGACCGATGTGCCCAGCACGATGAAAGCGATGCGCTCGCTGATCAAGGAAGACGGGACCGTGGAGTTGGCTCTCCATGACGCGCCAGTGCCGGAGCCTGGGCCCAACCAAGTGCTGGTTCGGGTTGAGGCCACGCCGATCAACCCGTCGGATCTGGCGATGATGTTCGGCATGGCGGATCTCCAAGGCGGCGCCCAGGGCGGCACGGCGGAGAACCCCGTGCTCATGGGCAAACTGCCCCCGCAAGCGGTCGCCATGATGCAGGCGCGGATCGGCAAGGCGATCCCCCTGGGCAATGAGGGCGCGGGCGTCGTGGTGAAAGCCGGCCCGGGCGAGCTGGGTCAGGCCTATCTCGGCAAAACCGTCGCCACCTTCGGCGGCGGGCTTTATGCGGAGTATCGGCTCGCCGATGTGGCGACCGTGATGCCGCTGGCGGACGGCGTCACCGCCAAGGAAGGCGCGTCCTCTTTCGTCAATCCGATGACGGCGCTGGGCATGGTCGAGACCATGCGGATGGAAGGCCACAGCGCCCTGGTGCATACCGCCGCCGCCTCTAATCTTGGCCAGATGCTCAACCGGATCTGCCAGGCCGACGGCGTGCCGCTCGTGAACGTGGTGCGCAAAGCCGAGCAAGAGGCGCTGCTCCGGGGGATCGGCGCGACCCATGTCGTGAACTCGTCGGAGCCCGATTTCTTCGAGAAGCTGCTGGCCGCCATCGACGAGACGGGCGCGACCCTCAGCTTCGATGCGGTCGGCGGCGGCGCGCTGGCGGGCACGATCCTGCAGGCCATGGTCGCCGCGCAGAACGCCAAGGTCACCGAATACACCTTCTACGGCGCGCCAGTGCGGACCCAGGTCTATGTCTACGGAAGGCTGGATTTCGGGCCGATCGAGATACCGCCAAGCGTGGGCATGTTCTGGCACGCCGGCGGCTGGCTGCTGACGGACTTCCTCGGCAAGGTCGGGCTTGAGGGCCAAATGCGCCTCGCCGGCCGGGTGATCTCCGAGATCAAAACCACCTTCGCCAGCGCCTACACCGACGAAATCTCCCTCGCGGGCGCGCTCGAGCTGTCCGTGGCGGAGCGCTACGCCAAGCGGGCGACGGGCGAGAAATTCTTGATCACGCCCAACGGCTAGGACCAAGCGGAGGGGCGGCGGAGGCGGCGCCCCTCTTCCCCCATGGATCTCAGGGCCTCGCCCCGTCGAATAAGGAACCCAAAGTGAGTTTTTTCGGACGCCTCAAGGAGCGCCTCTGGAAGTCGAGC
>JBCCTM010000351.1:0-3191 GCA_039198535.1 Pseudomonadota bacterium | reverse complement strand
GCGCCTGCGCGTGTGGGGAAGCTACGCCTCTGGGCTGAGTTCGTCGCCCTTTTCATCGCGACGCCGATCGCCGTTTGGTGGTTCGCCTCCGGCGGCGGCGGGGTGTTCAGCGTGCTGTTGGCCGCGCTCGTGGTCGGCGGCTGGTTGCTGCATGGGACGCCTGGATGGCGCTGGCGGCGGCTGATTGAGGGGCCGGTCCACCCGCATTGGCGCGCCACCCTGGGCTTCACGATTGGCACGGTGCTGGTGGTCGGCGCGCTGACGCTCTGGCTGCGGCCGGCGAGCCTGTTCGCAATCCCGCTCTATCGTCCAGAACTCATGCTCTTGATCGCGTTGGCCTATCCGATCCTCTCGGCGCTGCCGCAGGAGATCTTGTTCCGCGCCCTGTTCTTCGAGCGCTACGGCCCTTTGTTCGGTCCAGAGCCAGGCGGCGGTCGGTTGGCCGTGTTCATCAATGGGCTGATCTTCGGCCTCGCCCATCTCTACTACGCCAACGCCATCGCCATTGGCCTCTCCGTGCTGGCGGGGTGGTTGTTCGCGGACGCTTACCTCCACCGCAGGTCGTTCCCTTTGGCGCTGCTGTGGCATGTGATCGGCGGTCTTTTGGTGTTCGCCATCGGCCTCGGCGGGTATTTCTACGCTGGCGCTCGCTGAGGCGATAAGACCGGGCGGGCATGGAGGGAGGGCGCGCGCGTGGCCACGGTCGTCTATGACAAGATTTTCGCCTATTGCGAACGCGGGCAGGACCCTTCCTTCTGGGCGGAGCCGCTGAACGCGGTCAGCAATGTCGGCTTCGTTATCGCCGGGCTGTTCGTGCTTTGGAGCGTGGGCCGCCTCGCTCCGCTGGAGCGGTCTCTTTACGCGTGGACCTTGGCGCTCTTGGCGCTGCTGATTGGCGTCGGAAGCTTTCTATTTCACACCGTCGCCGTGAGCTGGGCGGGCGCGATGGATGTGATCCCGATCCTCATTTTCATGTTGGTCGCGGTCTATGGGCTTGGCCGCCGCCTGATCGGTTGGCCGATTTGGGCGGCCTGGTTGGGCCTCGGCGTCTATCTCGCCAGCGGCGTCGCCCTGGGCGCCCTGCCCCTTGAAGGGCTGTTCTGGATCTCAAAAGGCTATTTCCCAGCGCTGATCGCCTTGGGGCTGGGCGGCTGGGCGCTGAGCCGGCGACCGGAGGTGGATCGTCAAATCGCCGGGCGCTACATGCTCGCCGCCGGCGCGGTGTTCACCGTCTCGCTGACCTTCCGAACGCTCGACGCCTACCAGCCGCTCTGCGACGCCATCCGCTGGAATGGATCCCCGCTCGGAACCCATTACTGGTGGCATCTGCTGAATGCGGTGACGCTCTACCTGGTGATGCGCGCGTTCTGGGAGCAGGAGGCGCGCGCCGCCTCCCCCGCTCAGACGCCCGAGACCACCATGTTGCGGCCGAGAGACTTGGCGTCGTAGAGCAGCTCATCCGCCCGCGACAGGGCGCTGGCCGCGTCATCGTTTTCGCGGATCGCCGTGACGCCAAAGGATGAGGTGACGCGGAACTTTTGACCGCTCGCCGGGTCGGCGAACGGCGTCTTCATCAGGAATTCCCGCAGCCGCTCGGCCATGTCGTTGGCGTTCTTGAGCGAGGTGTTGTCCATCAGGATCGCAAACTCTTCGCCGCCGAGCCGCGCGACGGTGTCCGAGCCTTTGGCCGCCTTGCGCATGATCTCCGCAAACTTCACGAGAACCTTATCGCCGGCGGCGTGGCCGTATTTGTCATTGACCACCTTGAACAGGTCGATATCGGCGAGCACCAGGCAGACGCGGTTGTCGCCCGCGCGCACTCGCGTCAGCGCGTCGGCGAGCCGTTCGTCAAAGCGGCGGCGGTTGTTCACCTTGGTGAGGTGATCCGTGTCGCAGAGCTGCTGAAGCCGCTCGATTTCCTCGCGGAATTCAAGGATCTCAAGTCTGGCGGAGGCCAGATCCTTCGACAGCGCCATGGTCGCTTCCGCTTGCTTTTCCGCCATCGCGCTGAGCTTGCCAGCCGAATGGATAACTTGCTCCGCGGCCGATTGGCGGGACAGCTTGCCTGACAATGCGCTGATCGATTTTGCGTAGTTGGCGACTTCCTCGCCATTGGTCTCGAGCGTACCGCCGATGCTTGCGATCCGATCGGCGATCTCAGCCCCAAAGGTGGTCAGCCCGCGCTTCAACTCGACATCGGAGAAAAATTCCGAATGGAGGCGGAGCACGGTCTCCTGAGTGATCGGCGCGCCTTCATCGAGGGTTGTGTTGATCTTCTCATTGAGCGGCGGCGTGCCGCCGGCGACGTAGTTGTACCACAGCTCATAGACCATGGGCGTGAGAGGGGTGCTATGCTCCTGCGCGTGGGCCATGGCCTTGGAAGAGATCTGCTCCACCAGCCCGACATCGCCAAATTGGTCCCGCGCCATGGTCTTTTCCTTTTTGATCTCCCTGCGCCTGAGCCGGATCATACGCCTGGGGTTCTAATGCTTCCTCAATCGCGCCAGATATTTTCGGAAAACGGCGCCGCGACGCTCGACCACTGGCGTGAGCCCTTGAAATCCAGGAGGAACAGCGCGATCAGCGCGGCACGTGCACCGCGTGAGGAAGGGGATCGCCGATGTCGCTGCCGCCAAATTCCGAGCTGTTGAAGAACCCGCCGCGGAAAGTGGTGCTGGCGTATTCAGGGGGGCTCGACACGTCCATCATCCTTAAATGGCTGCAATCGGAGCTGGGCGCTGAAGTGGTGACCTTCACCGCTGATCTCGGCCAGGGAGAGGAGCTTGGCCCGGCGCGGGACCGCGCGGAGGCGCTCGGCGTGCGCGAGATCTTCGTCGAGGACCTCCGCGAGGAGTTCGTCTCGGAGTATGTTTGTCCCATGTTCCGCGCCAACGCGGTTTATGAGGGGCTGTACCTGTTGGGGACTTCGATCGCCCGGCCGCTCATCTCCAAGCATTTGGTGGAGATTGCTCGGAAAACCGGAGCGGACGCCATCGCCCATGGCGCGACCGGCAAAGGCAACGATCAGGTGCGGTTTGAGCTGTCGGCCTATGCGCTGGAGCCTGACATCCGGGTGATCGCGCCATGGCGGGAATGGGATCTCACCAGCCGGACGCGGCTGATCGAGTGGGCGGAGGCGCATCAAGTCTCGGTGCCGCAAGATAAGCGGGGCGAGGCGCCGTTCTCCGTGG
>JBCCTM010000350.1:0-3205 GCA_039198535.1 Pseudomonadota bacterium | reverse complement strand
GCCGACCGCCATGGCGGCCGCGCGGATCGGATGGCTGTTTGGCGTCGGTTATTTCCTGCCGGGCCTCCTGTGGATCGGCGAGGCGTTCCTCGTCGAAGCGGAGCGTTTCGCCTGGATGCGCCCCTTCGCGGTGACGCTTCTGCCGATGGGGCTCGCCCTGTTTTGGGGGGCCGCCTTTTGGGGCGCGGCGCGGCTCTCTGGCGGGCCGGCGGGCAGGGCTCTCGCGCTTGCGGGTCTGTTCGCCGTCGCTGAATACGCGCGCTCCACGCTCTTCACCGGCTTCCCCTGGGGCTTGCTCGCTTACGCGTGGGTGAACACGCCGCTCGCCCAGGGCGCGGCGTGGCTCGGGCCATTCGGGCTGAGTTTCGCCACTATTTTCGCCGCGCTCGCCCCGTATTTCGCGCTGCTCGCCGCCAAAGGCGCGGGGCCCCGCGTGGTGGCGCTCGCGGGCGCGCTGGCCGGCGTCCTGTTCGTGTTTGGCCTCTGGTCCGCCGGGGCCAGCCGGCTTGACACCGCGCGGCTCGAGTTGACCGACGTGATGGTTCGGCTGGTGCAGCCCAACGTGCCGCAACGCGAGAAATGGGAGCCGCGCTTCGTCGAGCGGAACCTCGAAACCCTGCTGAGTCTCAGCGGGGGTGCGGGCGACGGCGCGCCGATCCGCCTGGTGGTCTGGCCGGAGGCGGCGACGCCCTATCCCATCGCCACCGATGACGCCCTCCGCCAGGCGGTGATGGCGCGGATGCCTCGGGGCGCTCGGCTCGCCTACGGCGCGTTGCGCTTGGAACGGACCGCGGATGGCGGGCGGCGCGTCTATAACAGCCTGTTCCTGGTCGGCGCGGGACCCGAAGCCCGTATCGAGGGGCTCTACGACAAGCACCACCTGGTGCCGTTCGGGGAGTATGTCCCCTTCGAAAGCGTGCTGGAGCCCCTGGGCCTGCTCTCTCTCGCGGGCGGACGCGCCGGCTTCAGCGCCGGCCCAGGCCCGCGCACCCTCTCGGCCGAGGGTCTGCCGACGTTTCAGCCCTTGATTTGCTATGAGGCGATTTTTCCAAGTGAGCGCCCGCCTCTGGAAGAGCGTCCGGAGTGGCTGCTGCAATCCACCAATGACGCGTGGTTCGGCGAAAGCTCCGGCCCGTGGCAGCATCTCGCCCAGGCGCAATTCCGGGCGATCGAGCAGGGCCTCCCACTCTACCGCTCCGCCAACACGGGCGTGAGCGCCGGCCTGGACCCTTATGGTCGCGTCATGGCGGAATTGGCGCTGGGCCGCCGCGGCATCGTCGACGTGCCTTTGGTCAAGCCGCTGCCGCCGACGCCGTATCTGCGCCATGGCGAAGCGCCCTGGATGACTTTGGCGCTGCTGGCCGTGCTCGGCGCTGTTGCATTGCGGTCACATGAGCGCGGTCGTTAACCCCGTTCCCGGCGGCGTAGCGCGGCTTTTTGAAGCGTTGCGGGTTTTTGCGTCTCGCCGCCCGCGGCAGAACACCGCTTTTTGGGGCGAGCCGCGTCGTGAGGGCGGTTGTTCACGCAGGAGCGCATGTCACGCAGGAGCGGGAGGCCCGTGTCTAAATCGCCAAATCCAGTGGACGTGCATGTGGGCGCTCGCCTGCGGGAACGGCGCGTCGCGCTTGGATATAGCCAAGAGCGGCTGGGGGACGCCCTCGGCCTGACCTTTCAACAGGTCCAAAAATACGAGAAGGGCGCGAACCGCATCGGCGCGAGCCGGCTCTATGAAATCGCGCAGATCCTGTCGACGCCGGTGCAGTATTTCTTCGAAGGCGCGCCGCATCGAGGGAGCGACGGGTCCCCAGAGCAGCCAGGCGATGGCGACGCCGCCCGCGTTCACCGCTTTCTCGAAACGGGCGAGGGCGTCCAGTTGAATTCCGCGTTTACGAAAATTCGCCATGACGAAACCCGCAGGCGGATCCTGGAGCTCGTAAAAACCCTCTCAGAGCAGGACGCCAGCGACATCGCCGTTTGAACGGATCGCAGCCGCCCGCCTCGCCGCGCCTGGAGCTTCACCACGATGTCCGAGCCCGTACGTCCACCGGAGCGGCGCCTCTTCGGCCGTCGTCGCAGTCACAAGCTGAGGCCCACCCGGCGCGCGCTGATGGCGGAGTTCGAGCGGCGCGTCGCGCTGCCTGGCTTTGAGATCTGCTGGGATCCCGAAACCGGCGCGCCCTCCAGGCTGCCGGGCGCCGCGCGGCCGGAACGGGGCGGCCTCGACCTCCAAGAAGTGTTCCCGAGGGCGCAGGAGGTATGGCTGGAGATCGGCTTCGGTGGAGGAGAGCATCTCGTCCACCAAGCGGCCGCCCATCGAGAGGTCGGCTTTATTGGGTGCGAGCATTACGTGGACGGCGTGGCGAAGCTTCTTTCGGGCTTAGACGCGCAGAAGCTCAGCAATGTGCGCGTCCATCCCCATGACGCGCGGGACGTGCTCGACGCCTGCCCCGACGCCGCGCTCGGCCGGGTGTTCCTGCTCTACCCCGATCCTTGGCCCAAGCGGCGGCATTGGAAGCGGCGCTTCGTCAACGCCGACAGCCTGGACGCGCTGTCCCGCGTCATGGCCCGAGGCGCGCAATTGCGGATCGCCAGCGACATCCCCAGTTATATCAGCCATTGCCTCGCCGTCCTGCAGAGCCGTCGCGCCGGCGGTCAGCGTGACTTCCGCTGGACGGCGGAGCGCGCGGAGGATTGGCGCCGCCCCTGGTCGGATTGGCCGGGCACGAAGTATGAGCGCAAGGCCCTGGAGGCCGGTCGGACGCCCTGCTACCTGACGTTCGAGCGGACGGAGCACCGGGTGTGATCGCGTCCGCGCAGGGGAAAGCAAGAGATGTCTAAAAGCGCGCCACAGCCGCTGATCGCCCATCCCTCCGGGCCTCTTCGGGGCGACGCGCGCATCCCGGGCGATAAGTCGATCTCCCATCGCGCGTTGCTGCTGGGCGCCCTCGCCGTGGGCGAGACCAGGGTGACTGGCCTTTTGGAGGGGGAGGATGTGCTCGACACCGCCCGCGCCATGCGCGCATTCGGCGCGGAGGTTCGGCGGGAAGGTCCGGGCGCGTGGGTGATCCATGGCGTGGGCGTCGGCGGCTGCGCGGAACCCGACGATGTTATCGATTACGGCAATAGCGGCACGGGCGTTCGCCTGGCCATGGGCGTGGCCGCCACGCAGCCCATGGCGGTCACGTTCACGGGCGATGCGAGCCTG
>JBCCTM010000349.1:0-3214 GCA_039198535.1 Pseudomonadota bacterium | reverse complement strand
GCTCGGCTTACGCCGGGCTTTTTTCGTTTTGACGGCCGCGCAACGGTGAACAGCGCCTGAAGGCGGCCGGCGCGTGTTCAACCGACCTTCATCTTCCTCGCGTTCACTATCGGCGGACAGTGACAAGACGCGAAAAGAGGAAGACGCCATGCAATCAGCCGCAGTGGACCAAGGCGCGCCCGCGGGGGATCAGGCCCCCTTTCAGAAGCACTCGGGCGCGGGCCGCCGGCAGGATCGGAACGCGGTCGCGTGCGAGACGCTGATGCGCGCCGTGAAGTCTCTGCCGCTGACCGATGGCGGCGTCGCGGCGGCGGACATCTTGAGCCAAGTTCTGCTGATCGAGCCCGCGCATTTCGAGGCGCGGCTGCTGCTTGAGGGGTTGCGGCGACGCCAGGCGCCCCGGTGGCACTTTCCCATGCTCGCCGACCATGCGCGGAACGCCGCCTATCGCCGGGCGATCGAGGCCTCGGTGCGCCCGGGCGACATCGTGCTCGATATCGGCGCGGGCGCGGGCCTCACCGCGATGCTGGCCGCCCGGGCCGGCGCGCGCCACGTCTACGCCTGCGAGGCCGAGCCCGCCATCGCGGCCGCCGCTGCGGAGAATGTGCGGCGCAACGGCCTCGCCGACCGGGTCACCCTCATCCCCAAATGGTCGCATCAGCTCCGGATCGGCGTCGATCTGCCGGAGCGCGCCGATCTGGTTGTCTCTGAGATCGTCAATGGGGTGCTGCTCGGGGAAGGCGCGGCGGAAACGCTGCAGCACGCCATGGCGCATCTGGTGAAAACGGACGCCCGCGCGATCCCAGAGGCGGGCGCGCTCCGCGCTCTGCCCATCGAAGCGCCGACCCTCCACAGCCTGTGGCGCCCGCCCGCGACGGAAGGGTTCGACCTCTCGGCCTTCCACCGCTTCGCGCAGATGGCGGAGCTGACGCCCAATGATCTGGCGGCCCATGAGCTGCGCGCCCTCGGGCCGGCGCAGACGCTGTTTGAGTTTGACTTCACCGCCACCATGGGCCGGTCGGCGCGGGTGGAGCGGAGTCTCCCGGTCGCCGCCTCCGGCGTGGCGCATGGCGTCGTCGTGGCGTTCGAGCTGCGCCTCACGGCGGAAGAGCGGCTCTGCAACGCGCTGGAGGCCGGCGGCCATTGGGGCCGCACCGTCTACTTTCCGCCGCAGCCGCGGCGGGTGACGCCAGGCGACACGGTTGAGATTGTCGCGGAGCATGACCAAGCGCGCCTGGTGGTCACGCCCCGCTGAAGACGCCGCCAACGCAACAGGGCGGACGCGGAGGTCAGGTTCCCCAGACCGCCATGCGCGGGCCGCCGGGGGCGGTGAACTCAAAGCGCCGCCCGCCTGGGAAGTCGAAGATGTCCCGGGTCAACCTCGCGCCTTGCGCCAGCGCCTCCATGCGGGCGGCGGCGAGGTCGTCCGCATGCAGCACCAGCAGCGCGCCTCCGTCGAGCGCCTCACCCGCCTCGACCTGCTCAACCCCGCCATCGAGGCCGGCGCTCTCTTTGGAGAAACTCGCGTAAGTGGGCCCGTAATCGGTGAACACCCAGCCGAACGCTGCGCTGAGGAAGGTTTTCGTCGCCGTCAGATCCGTCGAATAGAGTTCGATGTAGTTGATATTAAGAGCCATTTTGGATCCTTTTTGCGTCCGGACCGTGCGCTGATCGCTTGGCGCCGGAGCGGCCCAAGCGCCGCTGCATGCGCCGGGACAACGCCTCCGACAGCGCCAGCGCGGCCACCGCCACGCCGATGGACACCAAGGTGAGCCGCAACGCCGCCGCGTCGCCGCCGGGCGTCTGTGTGAGGGCGTAGATGGCCGCCGGCAAGGTCTCCGTCCGTCCCGGGATGGCGGCGACGAAGGTGATGGTCGCCCCGAACTCGCCCATGGCGCGGGCGAAGCACAGCACGGCGCCCACCAAAACGCCCGGCGCGATCAGCGGCAGCGTCACCCACATGAACCGCGCCAGCCGGCCCGCGCCGAGGGTCGCGGCGGCTTCCTCCATGCGCGGGTCCACCGCCTCCAGCGACAGGCGGATCGCGCGCACGAGCAGTGGGAAGCCCATCACCGCCGCCGCGAGCGCCGCGCCGGTCCACTGAAAGGCGAAGCCGACGCCAAACCAGCGCTCCAGCGGCGCGCCGAGCGGACCGTTCGGGCCGAAGGCCAGCAGCAGCAGATACCCGGTGGCCACCGGCGGCATGACGAGCGGCGCATGCACCAGAAGATCCAGCGCGCCGCGCCCCCAGAAGCGTCCCCGCGCCAGCGCCATGGCCGCCGCCAGGCCGAACGGCAGCGACAACGCCGTCGCCCAGGCGGAGACCTGGAGAGACAGGGCCGCCGCCGCCCAGGCATCGGGAGGCAGGCCGAGCGTCACGTCTGAGCCTGCCCCGGCGGGGGCGCCCAGATCATCCGTCGCCCCGAGGCGCGGTCGCTGGGGCGGCGTCGGCGGACGCCAGCGGGGTGAAGCCATGGCGATGGAATGTCGCTGCGGCGTCCGCGGAGGTGAGCGCCGACATCACCTGGCGCGCCGCCACGCGCCGCGCGCCCCGCTGCGTCAGCGCCGCGGGGTAGATAATCTGTGGGTGGCTCTCCGCTGGGAAACGCCCGACCACCCGAGCGCCGTTCAGCGGCGCGGCCGGGGCGAAATCAGAGGCATAGAGCACGCCGAGCGGCGCTGCGCCTTGGGCGACAAACCGCGCCGCGGCGCGGGCGTCTTGCGCTTCCGCGAGGCGCGGCGAGAGCGCGCTCCAAAGGCCAAGGGTGCGCAGCGCCGCCGCTCCATAGAGGCCCAACGGCGTGGTGTCGCGGCGTCCGATGGCGAGCCGTCCGTCTCGGCCAAGCGCATCCAGCAGCGCAGCCGCCGTGGGCGCGCCTTCCCGCAGAAGCCCGTCATCGGCGACCGGCGGGGCCTCGACGTGAGCCGCCGCGGCCAGCGCCAGCGCGTTACCGAGCAGCGGCGTGGACGACGCCGCGTCAAGCGAGCCGCTGTCCGCCAAAAAGTCGGACCAACGCGGATGGGCGCTGACGTAGAGATCGGCCGGCGCTCCGGCGACGATTTGCCGGGCGAGCGCGGCGCTTGATCCGAACACAAGGGTGACGCCCTGGCGCGCTGCGGCCCCCAACGCCGCGTCCAACGCGCGGGAGAGCGCGGCGCTGAGGCTCGCGGCGGCGAACACCAACACGGGATCCTCCGTCCGCGCCCGCGCCGG
>JBCCTM010000348.1:0-3235 GCA_039198535.1 Pseudomonadota bacterium | reverse complement strand
ATGGGACGGGCTCGAGCCCGAGACGCTCGCCTATCTCGCGTTGAAAGGGTTGGTCGATCATTTGCCCCGCCAGCCAAAGCTGACCGCGGCGGCCCAGCGGATCGGCGGTTTGGTCGAAGAAGAGCAACGCGCGCGCCTGGCCACGCGCTCCGGCGCCGTGAAGCGGCCCTTGCGCGCGGCCAGCCTTTCCCGCCGCGCCAGCCGTATCCTTGACGCCGCCGGCGTGGCCAAATGGACGGCGCGCGCGCGCCAATTGGTGGGGCTGAGGCTCCTGCATCTCGTGGTGGAGACGCTTGACCTGGCGGAGATCGTCGAGGGCCCCCCAGAGGGCGGCGGCCGCCGGCGTCCGCTCCGGGTCATCGCGCGACCCCGCCTCTCTGACGCCGCCGCGCGCGCGCGCGACGCGGCGGCGCTCATCGCCCCCGTATTCGAGCCCATGGTCGCGCCGCCGCAGCCGTGGAGGAGCGTTTGGGAGGGCGGTTATCTGACGCCTCAACTGAACGGTTTGCGCCTGGTGAAGACCAATGAACGTGAAACGCTGCGGGCGTTGACGCGAGAGCGCGCTCCGGGGGTGTTCAAAGCGATCAACGCCGCGCAAGCCACGCCTTGGGCGGTGAACCGGCGGCTTCTCGCCGCCATGGAGGCGGTGGACGCGGACCCGGCGGCGGCGGCCGCGGCCGACCTGCCTCTGTCCGCGCTTGAAATCGAAGCGGGACCTGAGGCGGAGGAGCCGGGCGGGACGATCTCGGATCAGGCCGCCCGCGCCGCGCGATGGGAGAAGGCGCTCGGCGCTCGCCAGAGCCGATCCCGCCGCCTCGCCTTTGACCGCATGCTCGCCCAAGCGCGGCGCTATTCGGAGCTCGACGCCCTTTATTTCCCCCATCAGTTCGACTTCCGGGGCCGTCTCTACGCCGTCTCGGAATTCTCACCCCAGGGCCCCGATCCCATGAAAGCGCTGCTGCATTTCGCAAAAAGCGCGGCGTTGGGCGCGGAGGGGGGGCGATGGCTCGCGATCCATCTGTGCAATTGCGGGGATTTCGAGCGCATGTCGAAAGCGCCTTTGGCGGCGCGGGTGGATTGGACGCGCGCCCAGGAAGAGCGGATTTTAACGGTGGCGGCCGACCCGTTGGCCGATCTCTGGTGGACCGAGGCGGACCAACCCTGGCAGTTCCTCGCCGCATGCTTCGAATGGGAGGGCTTCGTCGGCGAGGGCGAAGCGTATCGCTCGCGCCTGCCCATCGCCCTCGACGGGTCCTGCTCCGGCATCCAGCATTTCAGCTTGGCGCTGCGCGACGAGGTGGGCGGCGCGGCGGTGAATTTGGGCCCGCAGAAGGCCGCCGCCCCGGCCGCCGACATCTACGCGCAAGTGGCCGCCCGGTTGGAGGGGCTGGTGCGGGCTGATCTCGAGAGCGCTGACCGCTTGATGGTGGGGCGCGACGCGGAGGGTCGCCCAAAAGAGCGGCGCGTGGCCGAGTTGGCCCGGGCCTGGCTCGACTTTGGGATCACCCGGAAGCTCTGCAAGCGGCCGACGATGACCTATGGCTACGGGGCGGGCGGCTACGGCTATGTGGAGCAGATCCTCGAAGACACGCTCGGCCCCGCCCGGGCGGCCCATGCGGCGCGGGAAGCCGCCGGGCCGCGCGCCGAGGGAGGCGATCCCGACGCTCTGGCGCGCTGGCCGTTTGACGGACGCGGCTTCGGGGAGGCGCTTTATCTCTCGCGCCGCATGACAGAGGCCATCGAGCAGACCGTCCTGAAAGCGGCGGAGGCGATGCGCTGGCTGCAGCATGTGGCGGACGCGGCTGCCGCGGCTGGCGCGCCGCTGGCCTGGACGGCGCCGGATGGTTTCCCCGTCCGACAAGCCTATCGGGAGCGCCATGATCGGCGGGTCAAAACCCAGCTCGCCGGCCGCCCTCTGCGCCTGACCCTGCGCGAGGAGGGCGTCCGCCTGGACGCGCGGCGGCAGCGCCAGGGCGTCGCGCCCAATTATGTGCACACGCTCGACGCCGCTCATTTGCGGGCGGTGGTCCGCCGCGCTTCCGCCGAAGGCATGGGGAGCTTCGCGCTCGTGCATGACAGTTTCGGCGTGCACGCCGCCGATTCAGGCCGGTTTTTCCAGCTGATCCGCGAAACCATGGTGGAGATGTATGATCAGCGGGACGTCGTCGCGCAGTTCCGCGCGGAGATCGCCGCACAACTGCCCGATCACGTGGCCGCCGCTCTTGAACCGCCGCCCGATCCCGGCCGCCTCGAACTCGACGCGGTTTTGGAGAATGAGCACTGCTTTTCTTGAGATTTATCCCCAAAATTGCGGTGATTGGTTTCAGAACCGTTAATTGGGTCCCCTATAGGAAGAGAAGCCGCCTCACTCGGTCACGGGCTTAAGCGCGTCTTCCTCCCTCCGCGCGCATCGGCCCGCCCGCGCGGCTTCTCTTCCCCTTGTTGTCCCGTGTCCGGCTCTGCGGCGCGTCCCGCCAGGGCGCGCGCCGAGCGCTCCCAAACATCCTTTCGCCCTAAAATGAGGAGGCGCCCATGCGCTCATACCCTTCGCCGCGCCACGCCGACGGCCAAACGCGACGCCGCTGTCATCGGCGTCGTCGCGCCTCACGGCCCTCCCTTGATTGGGCGGCCCAGGCCATCGACCGCGGGTGGATCATCACGGCGTCCGCGGCGCCGTCGCCCCGCGTCATCGACCGACGGACCCGTAAGTTGCGACGCGCTGGCATGTTGGCCGACCTCGGGGGCGCTCAGCTCGCGGAAGCCATGGGCGACTGGCGGGAAGCGGCGGGAGCCCGCTCATGAGCTCGGCGCCCCGATCGCAGTCAGCCCGCGCGCGCGCCGTGCGATGGCCCGCCGCCTTCTCCGCTCAAGGCGTCATCCTGGCGGTGAACGCGCTTTCTTCCGCCCGGGTGGGGCTCACATTGGGCCTCGATCCGGAGCATGCGGAAACCGAGAGGGTTCACCGTCACGTCGCGCGGCTCGAACATGGGGCGCGGCGGCTCGCCCGGCGCCGGATCGAACAAGAGCGCCACGCGGCCGGACCCTTTCTCGCCCGGGGCGGGGGCCGCCGGCCTCGACCGCCCGGGCTCCGCGCGCAACGGACCCTATCGCTCACCCATCCGCTCTTGCGGATGCTGGGTCCGCGCGCGGCGCTGGCGCCGCTGCTCCATGAGGACGCGCCGCTGGAGGTCGCGCTCGGCCGCCTCGCCCGGGCGGAGATCCGCGTCTTTCCGGT
>JBCCTM010000347.1:0-3238 GCA_039198535.1 Pseudomonadota bacterium | reverse complement strand
CCGCTCTCGATCCGGCGATCGGCGGGCAACAAAGTGAGCGGCGCATCCCGTGAGAAATTCGCCGGCGGCGGTGCGCCTGCCTGGCGGAGAGCCGCCAAGGTTAACGCTGTTCGAAGTCCAAGCGCAGCGCGTTGCCCCGCCTCTTCTCCAGAGAAATCAGCGCTCTCCGCGCCGGAGGCCCGGCCGCCGATGACCGCGTCGATAATCGCAAACGCCGGTTCGTCCGCCGCATTCAACGCCCGGGCCGCCTCCATCGCCAAACGGGCCCCGGTCGGGTCGCCGGACACCGCCTGGCAATAGATGCGGGCCGTATCGCCGCTTGGCGCGCCGAGGAGCGCTGGGCAGTAGACCGCCTCGGCCCCGGAGATCAGCGCGGCTTTCGCGCCGCTGGGCGCCAGCGTTGGGCCGGCGAGCGCCGCCACCCGGGCTGCGGCCGCGGCGGCGCCGAAGCGGCTGAGGGCGTCGATCCGCGCGCGGAAGTAAGCGCCTCCGTCGCCGCCTCGCGGCCCGGCGAGAGCGGCGCGCAACAGGTCGATCATGCGGCTGTTTGGGCGACGGTATGGGCCAGGCTTCAACGCGGCCAGCGCCGTCAGCGCCGCCTCCGGGCGGACCCCGCTCCACCCGTCTGAGGGCGCGCCGGCGTCTGCGGCGGTCAGCTCACCCACGCCGGAGCGATCGAGTTGGCCGAGCGGCGCGATTTCAATGGGCGCGGGCGCGGCGGCGGAGCCTCGGGCGTGCGCCGCCGGAGAGAAGGATGCGGCCGCGGCGTCCCGGTCGAAGGCGGGGTTCGCGGCGCCTGTGGGCGCGACGGTCTCTAACAGACCGGGTTGCGTCGACCCCGCGGCGAGGTCCGCTTGGGATCGGGGCGTCGGCGGCGCGTCGCCCCGCTCAGCGGGCGTTTGCAATCCCCGCGTCTCCGGGCTCTCCGGGGCGGAGCGTTGTGGCTCCGAGCGTTGCGGTGTCGCCGTCGGCGCGCCCGCCACAGGAGGAGAGGCGTCGATTGGGCTCCGGCCCGCGGGCCGCTTCTGGAGGGCGTCTTGCAGCCAAGGGATCGCCGTGCGCGGACGCTCTCCGCCATCCGTCGCCGCGGGCTGCGCCACCGCAAGCGGCGTTGTCAAAATCGACGCGCTGAGGAACATCGCGGCGGTGGTCGGCGAGGCCATGGCCGGCCAAACCGGAGGCAAGCCGCGCCTCGGCGATCGCGGCGGCGCGCTCCGCGCACGACCCATTTGGCCCGGCATAATGTTCTCCAAAATTGCGACCCCGACCAAATCTTACCCGAGACAAGGTAACCTGAGGGTTCCGTCGGTCATTTCTGAGGCGCGCGTCGGCGCCGAGCGCTTGCGGGGCCGCAACAGGACCCCGTAGAGAATTCAACTTCGGATCGCGCCGCAACGGCGAAATCGGTCTGGCCGTGGACCGATTGGCGCGAAAAAACCGACGCAGGGAGTTGAGCTGTGAACGGGCGCGAGACTTCGCCAAGGCCCCAAACCGCCGCGGCAGACAGCGCGCCCTTGCGGCGCACGGTCGCGCTGATCGGCCTCATGGGCGCGGGCAAAAGCGCGGTGGGGCGGCGTTTGGCGGCGACGCTGAACGCCCCGTTTTTTGACAGCGACGATGAAATTGTTCGCGCGGCCACCATGCCCATCGCCGATATCTTTGAGAATCTCGGCGAACGACATTTCCGGGAAGGCGAACGTAGGGTGATCGCCCGGTTGCTTTCCGGCCCGCCGCATGTCCTCGCCACGGGCGGCGGGGCCTTCATGAGCGAAGACACGCGGGCGCTGCTCCGCGCCAGGGCGCATGTGGTGTGGCTCCGCGCCGATCTGGACACGCTGGTGGCGCGCTGTGGGCGGCGGGACGACCGCCCGCTTCTGCGCGGCCAAGATGTGCGCCAGCGCCTCGCCGACCTCATGGAGGCGCGGCATCCGATCTATGCGGAGGCGGAAAGCGTGGTGGAGAGCGTCAACGGGCCCCATGAGGTCGTGGTCCGCGCCGTGATGCGCGCGTTGCAATCGGCCGGAGACATCATCGAGGGCTCTAACGCCCCGCGGCGCACATCTTAGAGAACGCTCCGGCGGCGGCGTCGGCAGGGAGGGCTGCAGATTTGGAGACGCGACAGGTTGCTGTGCCTCTACCCGGGCGCGCCTATGACATTCATATCGGCTCCGGCCTATTGCTCGAGGCGGGCGCGCGCACGGCTGAGGCGCTTGATCTCGCAGAGCGGCGGCGTGTGGCGGTGATCACCGATGAGACCGTGGCCAGGCTGCATTTGGATGCGCTCACCGCGGGGTTTCGCGAAGCGGGGTTCGAGGTCGACGCCCTCGTGGTCTCGCCAGGCGAACGCTCCAAGAGTTGGGAGACGTTAGGCCCGATTTTGGAGCGGCTGCTGGCGCTCAAAATCGAGCGCAAAGACGCGCTGGTGGCTTTCGGCGGGGGGGTGGTCGGCGATTTAGCGGGCTTCGCGGCGGCCATTCTGCGCCGAGGCGTGCGCTTTGTGCAGATACCCACGACGCTGCTCGCCCAGGTGGACAGCTCGGTCGGCGGCAAAACCGGGATCAACGCGGCCGCGGGCAAAAACCTGATCGGCGCCTTCCACCAACCGAGCTTGGTGCTCGCCGATCTCGATTTGTTGGAGAGCTTGCCGCCCCGCGAGCTGAAAGCGGGCTACGCCGAGGTGTTGAAATATGGCCTGCTGGGCGACGCTCCCTTCTTCGAATGGCTGGAGCGGCGTGGCGCTGATGTGCTTGCGGGAGACCGCGCGGCCCGCGCCGAGGCCGTGGCCGTCTCTTGCGCCGCGAAGGCCGCCATCGTTCTGCGCGATGAGACCGAGCAAGGCGATAGGGCGCTCCTCAATTTGGGCCATACATTCGGCCACGCGCTGGAAGCGGCCACGGGATATTCAGATCGGCTGCTGCATGGCGAGGGCGTCGCCATTGGCATGGCGTTGGCCTTTGAGCTCTCCCGTCGGCTGGGCCATTGCTCGGGCCAAGAGCTGGGCCGCGTCAAAGCGCATCTTGAGGCGATGGGCTTGGTCTCGAAACTCGCCGATATCGAGGGGCCGCTCCCCGACGCCGACGGGCTCCTGGCGCTCATGGCCCAGGACAAGAAGGCGGAGGCCGGTCGCTTGACCTTCATTTTGGCGCGCGGCGTCGGCCAAGCCTTTCGAACCCGCGAAGCGCCGCTGGAGGTCGTGCGCGCGGTGTTGCGCGACGGGTTGGCGGCGCGCGGCGCGGTG
>JBCCTM010000346.1:0-3248 GCA_039198535.1 Pseudomonadota bacterium | reverse complement strand
TATTACGAGCTCGGCTGGGGCGGCTGGTGGTTCTGGGACCCGGTGGAGAACGCCTCTTTCATGCCGTGGCTGGCGGCCACCGCGCTGTTCCATTCCGCCATCGTCGCGGAGAAGCGCGGCGAACTGAAAAACTGGACCATCCTGCTCGCCATCATCGGTTTCTCGCTGTCTTTGCTCGGCACCTTCATCGTGCGCTCGGGCCTGCTGACCTCCGTGCACGCCTTCGCATCGGATCCGACCCGCGGCATGTTTGTGCTCGGCATCTGGGTGGTCGCCGTGGGAGGAGCCCTTGCGCTTTACGCCTGGCGTTCGGAGCAGATGGCGTCGGATGGGGTGTTCACGCCGATCAGCCGCGAAGGCGCCCTGCTGCTCAACAACTTGCTGCTCGCCGTCTCTTGCGTGGCGGTGTTCGCCGGCACCATGGCGCCGGTGCTTTACGAGGCGTTCGGCCGGGTGGTGACCGTGGGCCCGCCCTTCTTCGACCTCGTCTTCGGCGCGCTGATGATCCCATTGCTGCTGGCGCTTCCCGTGGGCGCGATGCTGCCCTGGAAGCGGGGCGATTTAGCGAAGGCCATGGGCAAGCTCTGGGCGCTGGTGGGCGTCTCGCTGGCGGTGCTGGCGGGCTTCTTCGCCGTACAATCGGGGACGAGCCTCGCCGGGCCCGTCGGCGTCGCTTTGTCGGCCTGGGTTGTCCTCGGCGCGCTTTACGAGGTGGCCGACCGCGCCCGGATCGGCCGCGCCCCGCTGGCCGACAGCTGGCGGCGGCTGCGCAAGCTTCCGCGCAGCGATTGGGGCAAGACCTTGGGCCATCTCGGCGTCGGCCTCATGGTGTTCGGCATCGCCGCCTCCACAGCGCTGCAAACGGAGGACCGCCGGCTGATCAAACCGGGCGAGCGCTATGAGACGAGCGGGCATGTCTTCCAATTTGCGGGCGTGGAGGACAGGGTGGGCCCCAATTTCGACGCCCGCACCGCCACCGTGCATCGCCTGGTGGGAGACCGCATTGTCGAGAGCTTCCAGCCCGAGGCGAGGACCTTCCGCGCCCAGCCGGAGACCACGCAGGAAGTGGGTCTGAGCTCGGGCTTCGCTTGGGACGTCTACATCGTGCTGGGCGATCCGAAGGCGGACGGCTCCTGGACGCTCTATACCTATGTGAAGCCGTTTGTGAGTTGGATCTGGATCGGCGCTCTGGTGATGTCGCTCGGCGCGGCGGTGAGCTTGACGGACAACCGGCACCGGGTGGGCGCCCCGGCTGCGCGGCGGAACCGACGCGCGCCCACGGCGCGCCGCGCGCCCGCGGCCACCCCGGCGGAATAGGAGCGGCGGATGCGACAGAGGCGATTGACGGGGCCAGGGCGTGGCGCGCCGGCGCTCTGGCTCGGCGCGCTGTTCGCGCTGTTCGCGCTGGCGATGGGCGGCGCGGCGCTGGCCGTCGAGCCGGGCGAAATGCTGGACGATCCGGCGTTGGAGGCCGAGGCCCGCGCCATCAGCAAAGAGCTGCGCTGCGTCGTCTGCGACAACGCCTCCATCGACGACAGCAACGCCGAGATCGCCAAGACCATGCGCACCCTCGTCCGCCAGCGTCTGGTGGAAGGCCGCAGCGCCGAGGAGATCAAAGCGGAGTTCGTCGACTACTATGGCGAGTTCGTGCTGTTTCGGCCCCAGCTCTCTTGGTCGAACCTGCTGATCTGGGCGGCGACGCCCCTGGCGCTCGCCTATGGCCTCCTGCTCGCCTGGCGGCGCTTTCGCCCGCGGCGCGGCGCGGCGATGGAGCAGACGCTCGATCCGGACGCCGCGCCGACCGCGCCCGCGCTCTCCGAGGAGGAGCGCCGCCGGCTCGACGAGCTGCTGAAAGACTAGCGCGCCTCGACCCCCGCCGCCGCCGCGCGATCGGGGCGGTGGATCGCGGTGACCAACACGAAGCTGACGATCATCAGCAGCGTCCAACTGCCGATCTTCGGCAGCGGCACCATCCGCCAACTCCCTTCTTGCACCGGGTAGAGCCAGACATTGGCCCAAGTGGCGATGTTCTCCGCCGTCCAAATCAACACGCCCACCGCCAGGAACAGCGGCAGCAGCGGCACGCGCAGCCGCCGCGTCGGCAACTTGATCGAGACGACGGTCCTCCAGAACAGCAGAACAGTGGCCGCCATCAGCACATAACGCCAATCCCAGATGTAATGATGCGTGTAGAAATTGAAGTAGATCAGGGTGGCGAGGATCGCGCAGGGAATGAACGGTGGGAATCCATTGAATTCCAGCGCCATCAGCCGCCAGGATCGGGCGATATAGCTGCCCACCGCGGAGTACATGAAGCCGGTGAACAGCGGCACGCCTTCGATTTGAAAGATCGAGGGCTCCGGATACACCCATGAGCCGGCCCAGACCTTGAAGATCTCCATGATGGTGCCGACGATGTGAAAGATGATGATGGCTTTGGCCTCATCCCACGTCTCCCAGCCCGCGACCAGCAGGAACAGTTGAATGCCGATGGCGGCGGCCAGCAGCGCGTCATAACGGTGGATCGGCCAGGCTGGATCCCAGATCAGATGCGAGGCGACGATCAGAAGGAGCAGGGCGATGGCGAAACTCGCCGCGGAGATCTGCATGGCCATGAAGCCCAGCGCGTCGCGCAGCCAGGCGGGGCTCCCGCCGAGATCCCGCCGCCGCTCCGCTGATCCCGCCATCCTGCGCCCTCATACTGTCCGAAAAACCGGTGCGAGCTGTAGCGGCTCCAACGGAGAAAAGGCGCCCCCCTCCGCCCTTACGTCCTCTCGCTTGCGCGCCCCATGGATCGCAAACACGCCCGAGGGCGATGTGGCCGCGCTTTTGCCCCATCGCGAACGCCGAGCGGGGGCCTCAATGGCCCCAAGCGGCGTCCTTTCCCCGCGCGGCGTCTTCAGTCCCCCTCCGTTCGGAGCCGCGTCGCCCAACAAGCGGCGATGGGGGGCGGGGGCGGGGCAAGGGTTTATCGGCGGAGCCGACGCGTCAGCGCCCTTGCGGCGCGCCCGTTTCCCATCGATGCGACGGGGGCGATGCGGGGCCGGGCGGAGGGGGACACGCCCCTCCGTTTGGTGAGCGGAGCTCCCTCCGCGCTCCCACCAGGCGCGCCCCTCGCCGCCATCCGCCCGCGCTCTGGCCCCATCGCGAACGCCGAGCGGGGGCCTCAATGGCCCCAAGCGGCGTCCTTTCCCCGCGCGGCGTCTTCAGTCCCCCTCCGTTCGGAGCCGCGTCGCCCAACAAGCGGC
>JBCCTM010000345.1:0-3273 GCA_039198535.1 Pseudomonadota bacterium | reverse complement strand
TCGGCGCCAACATAAGCGGAGCCCACTAACCGCGGGAACGGCGGGAGCCAGATCGGCCAGGCCCAAGGGGCGAGCAGGGCTACCGCGCGGCGCAAGTTCCGCGGCCATGGCCCGTCGCCTGACCTCTAACGCCCGAGGACGCAGGCCTCGAGCGGAAAGCGAGCTGCTGCACGTGAGCAATGCGGATCTTTTCGGGACATCGCCCGACGCTCGACCGTCGACCCAGTCGCCGGAGCAAGAGGATCGCCGGCGCTCGCGCGCGTGGCGGGCCGCTCCCGCAAGCGGATCGCGCGAGGAGCCCGCCGCCGCCGCGGCCACACCGCTTTTGACCCGGGGCCGCCAGGCCTTCGACCTGCTGCTGGAGCGCTATCGCCGCTGGCGAGATGAAACTGTCGCCTCACCCCGCTTCCAAGCTTGGGCGGCCCGCGCTTGGCTGACGCGCGGGATCGCGCGGCGGGACGCCGATCGACTGTTCGATCTCACCGCCGGCTTCGTCTACGCGCAGATCCTGGAGGCCGTCGTCGCCCTTGGCGTGCTGGAGGCCTTGCGGGAGGGCCCCATGGACGCAGGGGCGCTGGCGCCGCGGATCGGGCTCGTCCCCGAGCGTGCGGAAATCCTCTTGCAGGGGGCCGCCGCCCTTGGTCTGACGCAACGCCTCCGCGACGGTCGGCACCGGCTGGGGCGCCTCGGCGCGGCGGCGCTTGGCGCCCCTGGCGTCCTGCCCATGATCCGCCACCACAAGCACTTCTACGCCGACCTTGCGGACCCGGTGGCGCTGCTGCGGGGCCCTGGGGAGACGGCGCTTGCGACCTTCTGGCCCTATGTCCGCGGCGAACACGCGGTGTCGGACGCCGATGCGCAGGTCTATTCAGAACTCATGGCGGCCAGTCAGAGCATGGTCGCGCAGGACACCTTGGACGCCGTGTCGCTGCGTGGCCGACGGCGGCTCCTCGATGTGGGCGGCGGCGCGGGCGCGTTCGCTGAAGCGGCGGCCCGGCGCTGGCCTGAGCTTGAGGTCCGCGTGCTCGATCTGCCAGCGGTGGCGGAGGCGGCGACCGCGCGCTTTGAGGCCGCCGGGCTGGGGATGCGCGCCCAGGCGGTCGGCGGCGATTTCCTCTCCGCCCCCCTGCCGAAGGGGGCCGACGCGGTGAGCTTGATCCGTGTCCTCTACGACCACACCGACGAGACCGTGGCCGCTCTGCTGCGCCGCGTGTTCCAGGCCTTGCCGCCGGGCGGCCTGCTGATCCTTTCCGAACCCATGGCCGGCGGCGCGCGCCCCTGCAAAGCCGGCGACGGCTACTTCGCGCTCTACACGCTCGCCATGACCACCGGCCAAGCCCGCTCCGCCGACCGCCACCGCGCTCTGCTTGAGGCGGCGGGATTTATGGTCGACCGGCCGCGGCGCCCTGCGCGCCCTTTCGTCACCTCAACGCTCACCGCCCGCAAACCGTCGACCTAAACCGCGGAAAGTTAGGATGGACGCGCCAGCCGGCGTCCGTTTCCGCTGGGTCGACAATGCAACGCGAAAATTCGGATCGCCTTCGCCGCCGAAGCTGATTGACAATGCAATCTGTCAAGCTAGGCTGACAGCTCGCTTTGGAGACTTTTGGAGTCGCGTCTCTGGGCGATGGGTCAACAAGCGGCGCGGCGAGGCCGAAAAGATGCGCCGGCGGATGCGGTTGAGGGGGGCCAGCTCAGGTCGACCTTCAAGCAACGCCGCGCCTGCGGAGATCTCGACGCCGCCGCAATAATAGGCGCCTCGGGCGCCAAGGCCGCCTTAGGGGGCCACGGGTTTGAACGCTGACAGGCGGCTGTCGGCGCAGTCGGAGGGGAGGAGCGCGATGGACGCCGTCGCCGTAGTATTGGAGAGCCCCCAGAAGCTGGCCTTGGAGACGGTGCGCCTGCACGCGCCCGGCCCCGGAGACGTCGCGGTGCAAGTGCGCGCGTCGGGCGTCTCGACTGGAACGGAAAGACTGCTCTGGTCCGGCGCCATGCCGTCTTTCCCCGGCCTCGGCTATCCCCTGGTGCCGGGATATGAAGCGACGGGCGAGGTGGTCGAGGCGGGCCCCCGGTCAGGACTTAAGGCCGGCGACCATGTGTTTGTGCCTGGGGCCGACTGCTATGAGGGAGCCCGCGGCGTGTTCGGCGGCGCGTCCCAGGGCGTGGTCACCTCCGGCGACCGGGTGGTCGTCGTGGACCCCGCGCTTGGCGAAGAAGCGACGCTGCTGGCGCTGGCCGCACCCGCGGCGCATGCGCTCGGCCATCTGGGCGGGGGCTCGCCCGATCTCATTGTGGGACATGGCGCGCTCGGTCGATTGCTCGCGCGGCTCGCCGTCGCCACGGGCGGTCGCCCGCCGGTGGTTTGGGAGGCCGACCCCGCCCGACGGTCCGGCGCCATCGGCTACACCATCATAGATCCCCAAGAAGACACCAGGCGCGACTATCGCACCGTGGTGGAGGCGAGCGGCGACGCCACCGTCGTCGACACGCTGATCAGTCGCCTGGCCCATGGCGGCGAGATTGTGCTCGCCGGCTTCTATGGCGCGCGGCTCAGCTTCTCCTTCCCCAGCGCCTTCATGCGCGAGGCGCGGCTGAAGATCTCCGCCGAATGGGCCCGGGAAGATCTGCTGACCGTGCGCGCGTTAGTGGAGAACGGAACCCTCAGCCTCGCCGGCCTGATCACGGACCGACGGCCCGCCAGCGACGCGCCGGAGGCGTATCGGACCGCATTCAGCGATCCGAACTGTCTGAAAATGATCCTGAATTGGAACGCGTGATGAGCCTCGACGACATCGATCAACCGGCCCCCACGCCGACAAAACTCGGCGCGACCAAGACGCGGCGGCGGGAGGCTTCTCGGGCGGCTTCTGGCGACGCGCCCGGGACGTCCAAGAAACGCGGGGCGCGCGCGGCCACAAGCGAGGCTGGCGAACATGAGGCCCTGGCGACTCCAGCCGCGCCCGCGCCCAATCTCCGCCAAGCGCCCAGTATCGCCGACCGCGACGCCGCCCTGCGCGCGGAGGCGGCCGAAGCGCTCGATGAGATTCCCATCCAAGAGGCGACCAAGAAAACCCAGATCATCGCCATCTACGGCAAGGGCGGGATCGGCAAGTCGTTCACGTTGGCCAATCTGAGCTGCATGATGGCCGAGCAAGGGCTCCGCGTGCTGCTGATCGGCTGCGATCCGAAGTCAGACACCACTTCTCTGCTGTTTGGCGGCAAAGCCTGTCCGACCATCATCGAAACCTCGACGCAGAAAAAACTCGCCGGCGA
>JBCCTM010000344.1:0-3306 GCA_039198535.1 Pseudomonadota bacterium | reverse complement strand
GGGGGGGTTGGTCGCCTTCCCCCAAAACAGTCCGCCTTAATCCCCACGACTCTACCAAAAATCCGCTTTTTGGCATCTGAGACTGTACCACATATGCCAGTTCGGGCAAAATAGAGACCCAAATGAACGAAGCTCGCCCAGATACGGTCCGTGAGGCGGTCAAGGTCCATGCGGCCAACGTCCAAGCGGCGAAGATCAGAGACGCCCGTCTCGATTTTTTCCGCGGGGCCTCGCTTGTGATCATTTTCATGGCCCATCTGCTGGGCAACCCGTGGAACAATTGGATCCCGGCGCGCTGGGGGCTGTCGGACGCGGCGGACACCTTTGTGTTCTGTTCGGGCTTCGCCTCGGGGTTGGCCTTCTACAAGGTGTTCGGCAGCCATGGCGCGTGGATCGGCGCGGTGCGCGTGGGGTTCCGCGTCTGGCAGGTTTACTGGGCGCATGTGGGTGTGACGCTCGCGGCGGCGGCGTTGGCCGTGGCGGTGGCGCAAGGCTGGGATGACGGACGGCTCATGGCAGCCTTCGGGCTCACGGGCTTCGTCAATCGCTTCGACCAAAACCTACTCGCCCTGCTCACGCTGCAAGCGCAGCCCGGGCGGTCGGACATTCTGCCCATGTATCTGGTGATGTTGGCGGCCATGCCGGCGGCGGTGATGCTGGGATGGGTCTGGCGTTGGCTGCCGCTTTTGGTGTGCCTGGGGCTTTACCTTTGGGCGAATTCAACGGGCGCGAATTTCACGCATAGCACCGGGGGCTGGTTTTTTAATCCGTTGGCCTGGCAGCTCTATTTCTTCGTGGGCTTCTTCATCGCGTCGGGCATGATCCCCGCGCCGCCGCGGCATTGGGCGCTGACCAGCTTCGCCATCATCTTTTGTCTCGCCTGCTTCCTGATCAGCGATGTGGGCATGCGTTATCTCGGCCCTGAGGCCCGGGCGTGGCGGCAGGCGCTGGTGCCGCCTTTCCCCGACTTTAAAACCAATCTGGCGATCCTACGCGTCACCCATTTCTTCTGCACCGCCTATCTCGTCGGGATCGCGTGGAAGAGCCTCAATGACCATCTGCAGGGCGCCTGGGCGCGCCCGGTGGTGCTGATGGGCCAATACGCGCTGGCGATCTTCATGGTGGGCGTCTTGCTCTCCATGGCGGGCACGGCCATCGCCGGCGTCTGGCGCGGCGGCTGGCCCATGTGGATCGTCCTCAATCTCGGTGGGATCGCCGGGCTCTATCTGACCGCCCATGTGGCGCGCGCCGTGAAACGGCTCGACCGCCAAGCGGAGCCGTTGCCCGCATGAGAGCCGCGCGGACATGACCACCGCCCGAACACCTGCGCAAAACGGGGCTGCGGCCCGCTCGCGGATCGACGCCGCGGCGCGCCGATCCGCCGTCGCCCGGAACGCCGCAACGGCGGAAGACAACGCGGAGGCGGCAGGCCCCAGCGCGCTGATCCTGATCACCGCCGTCTCCATGACCGCGTTCCTAGCGATCCAATTGGTCGCGGCCGTCATTCTAAGCATTGGCGGATCCCTGGCGCCGATCGATTTAGGCGGCGGCGCGACCCTGCCCTGGCTCGCGCCCACCGCCATGGCGCTCACCGCCGCGATCATGCTGCCGCTGCGCTTCGGCGCGGCGGGCCTCACCCGGGCGGCGGCGATAGGGGCGCTGACGGGGGCGGCGCTGCTCTGGGCGAGCGCCGCCCTCCTCTCCGGCTCGGTCTATGACTGGTCCTGGGACGGGCAGCATTACCACCAAGAGCTGGTGATCCAGCTGGCCCAAGGGTGGAACCCGGTCTGGCGGCCGTTCGAGGGGCAAGGCCTCGCTTGGCCCGACAGCGAGCTGCCGCTCTGGCTCGATCACTACCCCCGCGCCGGCGGCGTCGCGGGGGTGGCGATCTATCAGCTTACGGGCGCGCTCGAGACGGCGAAGTATCTCAATCCGTTGCTGATGGCGCTGACGGGTCTCTATGCGGCGGGGCTGCTCCGCAGTTTGGCGGGGCTGAGTTGGCGGTGGTCGACCCTGCTCGCTTTGGCGCTGGCGAGCAACGCCATCGCCGCGTCTCAACTGCTGAGCTTCTATAATGACGGCGCGCTGTTCGCCGGGGTCGCCCTGATCGCCATGGGCGGCGCGCATCTGCTGGCGCGCCCGGGCCCCGCCCCGGCGCTGATCCTGCTGGGCGCGGTGATGCTGACGGTGAACCTGAAATTCACGGGGCTCGCCCTCGCCGTGGCGACGCTCGGCTCGGTCGGCGTCGCCGCGCTGACGCTGGCCGGCGGACGCGTGCGCGCCGTGGTTCCGCTGGGGCTGTTCTTCGCGGCGGCGCTGATCTTGGCGGTCGCCGCGGTGGGGCCGAGCTCTTATCTGCAAAACATCGCCGTCGCGGGGCATCCGTTTCACCCCGTGATGGGCGCCGACAGCTTCGACATCATGACGCGGAGCACGCCCCAAGCCTTCCGCGAGATCTCCAGCCTCGACGCGCTGTTCGCCTCGTTGCTGGGCGCGCCGGAGGTGGGGATCGCCCGCTATGAAACGCGCCCGCCGTTCAGCCTTGTGCCCGTGGAGGCGCTCAGGCTCTACGCCTTTGTGGACCCGCGGGTCGGCGGCTGGGGGCCGCTGTTTGCAGAGCAGCTGCTGGTGGCGTTGGCGGGCGCGGCGCTGTTGTTGGCGGTGGCGCGGCCAAAGCGCTGGCCGCTGATCGGCGCGTTTGCGCTGGGGATGACCCTGCTCGTGGCCGTGCTGCATCCAGAGGCCTGGTGGGCGCGGTATTCAAGCTTTTTGCTGCTTGGCCCTTGGGCTGTATTCGCCGCAGCGGCGGCCCATGCGGCGGCGGTTGAGCGGAGCGGCGCGGCTGGCGTGGCCGTGGTGGGCCCTCGGCTGCTGGCGGCGTTGGGCGTCGCGCTGATGCTGGCCAACAACGCGCCCGTCTTATGGGTGGCGACGGCCAAGGCCCATGAGATGACCGCCAAGATCGAAGCCTCCGTCGCCAAAGCGCAAGCGGCTGGGGGCCCGATTACATTGAGCACGGGGCTTTTCCACTCGAACCGGGTGAAGCTGCAAGAAGCGGGCGTCGCGTTCCAACTCGCGCCAACGAGCGCAGAGCTGCCCTGCCCTGAACCAGAAGTCTTCTACAACGGCCATTGGATCAGCCGGATTTGCCTATGAGCCCACCGGCTTGGCGGGACGGGCTGGGCGCCCGTCCCACGGCGGGCCGCATCGAGGAGGCCCGCGCCTGACCCAAGGGAGGCGCTTTGGCGCGCCTCCGCTTCAGCGCTTTATGGCGCGGCGCCGAAGGAGAGATCCGCGGTTCGCGGC
>JBCCTM010000343.1:0-3321 GCA_039198535.1 Pseudomonadota bacterium | reverse complement strand
GTTGATCAGCTGAGGTTGCCCCCATTTGGGTTAGTGGATAGGTAATTACTTCTTCGGTGTTGGGGTCATAAGAAGATAAATAAAGCTCGCCTTCCGGGCTTACACCGCCTAGCCAAATCGTACCATCCTGTGCCAGCCGACTAATATTGATCCCTTTTGGCCAGTCAGAATAGCTACCTTCTTTAATACGATTTATTTCAAACGAATTTGCGTCCACACGGTGTAGCGTACCATCAGCTGTAGTAACCCACAGTGTTTTCTCGTCTGCACTACAAATGATGTCTATCACAATATCATCTGCCAGAGAATTGGCATCATACGGATCGTGTTTGAATTGTAATATCTGATCTGCATTAGGGTTAAAATAAAACGATTGAGGCCCCGGATCAAGTCCGGGGCGGGCGACCCCTTGATCGCGCGCCCAAGCGCAGAAATCCTCTACGTCCCGATTTGCACTGTCTTGGTGACACTGTCCTAGCTGCGGCGTCTTGGGGGTCGACGCCCCCAACATCATCGGTCTAAGGTCTGCGCGACTCGCGCATGTGATACGCGGTCAGGCAAGGTCCACAGCAAAGCGAGACCAGGGGGACATGATCAATCTGCTTCTACGCCGCCTGGGCCTTGGCGTTGTGACGGTCTGGCTGGTCTCTGTTATCATTTTTGCCGGAATGGAAGTGCTGCCGGGGGATGCCTGCACCGTAGTGCTGGAACGTGATGCCCAAGGCGATGTGCTGGAAAATTGCCGCAAGAACCTCGGTCTCGATAAACCCGCGGTGCAACGCTACCTCGATTGGGCTGCAGGCGCGGCCGTTGGGGATTTTGGCGTGTCCGCCGATGGCACGACAAAGATCAGCACCGAAGTGGCGCTGCGGGTGAAGAATTCGATCCTTTTGGCGGCCGGTGCCCTAAGCGTCGGGGTGCCCTTGGCCATTTTGCTCGGGGTCATCGCCGGGCTCGCGCGGGATCAGATTTTCACCGGCTACGCGGTCGCCACGATGACCGCGATGTTGCTCGACGGCATGGCGCTGGCTTGGCTGCCGCAGCTCTACGGCTCGACCGTCGAAGATGCGGCCAATGCGGGCGCGGTGATCCTGTGGGGCGCGGGCCTCGGCCTCGTGATCGCGGCGCTGCTGAACGGCCCGGCCGACCAAAAAGTCTCCACAGGCCAAGCTGCGACGAGCTGATAAGCCCCTTCAGCAAAAACCTGTGTCAGCGAAGGCGCCAGCCCGCGGCGTCTTCCTGCGCGCGCCAGAGCCGCGCATAGACGCCGTTTTGGACGCCGTTTTGCGCTAAGAGCTGCGCATGTCGGCCGCGCTCCACGATCCTCCCGCCATCGATGGCGGCGATCTGCTCGGAGCCGGCGATGCTGCGCAGGCGATGGGCGATGCTGATCACAGTGCGCCCTTTCTCCAACGCCGCCACCGCCTCTTGGATCGCATGCTCCGTCAGAGGGTCCATGGCGGAGGTCGCTTCGTCGAACACCAGGATCGGCGCGTCTTTCAACAGCGCGCGGGCGATGGCGACCCTCTGCCGCTCGCCGCCCGAAAGCGTCCGTCCTGTATCGCCCAGCACCGTCTCCAGCCCCTGCGGCAGGGCGGCCACCAGATCCTCCAGGCGAGCGGAGGCCACCACCTCGCGCAGCCTCGCTTCGCTGGCGTTGGGATCGCCGAGCAGGAGATTGGCGCGCAACGTGTCTTTGAAGAGATGCACGTCTTGGCTCACCAGCGAGATCTGCGCCTGCAGGGCTGACGGATCCGCCTTGGCGATGTCCACGCCGCCCACGGTGATGCGGCCGGTGGTGGCGTCATGGAAGCGCATGAGGAGAGCCACCAGCGTGGATTTGCCGGCGCCGCTCGGGCCGACCAGCGCGGTGCTGGTCCCATGCTCCACAGTGAGATCGACGCCGCTTACCGCCTCCGGCTTGTCGGGCGCATAGCGGAAGCCCACGCCTTCGAAGCGGATATCGAAGCGCGGGCCGAATTCGGTCGCTGTCCCGGAGAGGCGCGGCGTGGCGAGAAATTCTTCGACATTTATGCGGCCGCGATCGGCGGGGTTGAGCGGCAGAAGCGGCATCAGCACGCCGCCCGAGAACGCCGTCGCCGCCGCCAGACACAGGATCAACGCCGATATGGCGAGGCCCGTGTCGACCGCGCGGCCCCCGATCGCCAGCGTCGCCAAAACCGTGACGGCCAGGGGCGCGGCGAAGGCGATCACCGCCGCCCCGCCCTGGTGGAGCGGCACCAGCGCCGGCGCGACGCCAATGGTGACGTCATGCAGACGGTCGACGGCGTCCTTGAAGGCGCTCTTGGCCGCGCCCGTCCGCCCGAAAGCGCGGAACACCGCCACGCCGTCGGCGTACTCGCCGATGCGTTGCGTCGCCTCGGTCATGCTGGCGTTCCGTTTGCGGATGAACGTCTTATGCACCGGGCCGAGCAGCACCATGAAGACGATGCTGCCGGCGAAGGCGGCGATCACGGTCAAGGCGGCGACGCCGTCATAGAAAGCGATGAAACCGATCAGCGCGAGCGTGGTGACGACGCCCGCCAGCAGCACCCCGATGAAAATGGCGGCGGCGTCGGTGATCCAGCGGCCATCCTCGGTGATCAGCGTCGACAGGCGCGCGCTCGACCATGCGCCGGCCAAAACGCCCAGCGGCGCGAGGCGCAGATGATCGAGCACGGCGTTGCGGACCTGCTCACCGGCCGCGTTGCCCGCCAGGGAGCTTTGCCGCCAGGACACCCGGATCACGGCGAGCCGCATGGCGACCGCAGCCACCACCGCGGCGGCGTAGGGCGCCATATCCATCACGCCGAGCGCCGCGCCGGCGGCTTGCGCCTCCGCCAACCGCAGCAGGCCCAAGGCCACGGCGAACGCTGGCATGGCGACCAGCAGCCCCTCCAGGGCGGACAGCGCCTGCGCCAGGATAAACCGCGCGCGATGCGGCGGCAGATAGCCCCAGATGAACGCGAGCAGCTTCATGGGACGCTCTCCTCTGATCCCGCGCCTTCGCTCGGCTGGCCTCCGCCCGCATCGATTTGGTGGACCCGCTGATGCGCGGTCCACATGCGCGCATAGAGACCGCCTTGAGCCACCAACGCGTCGTGGCGACCGCGCTCGGCGACCCGACCTTCCTCCAGCACCAAGATCTCCTCGGCCTGGGTGATGGTGTGCAGACGATGGGCGATCACGATCACCGTGCGCCCTTCCGCGAGCCCCGCCACGGCGTCTTGGATCAACGCCTCGTTCTCCGGGTCGGCGAAGGCGGTGGCCTCATCGAGCAACAGGATCGGCGCGTCTTTGAGAATGGCCCGGGCGATGGAG
>JBCCTM010000342.1:0-3325 GCA_039198535.1 Pseudomonadota bacterium | reverse complement strand
GTTTCTTGATTTCCTGGAGGCGGGGCTGGTCGATCGGCGGGAGTCCACCGTGAACTGGGATCCCGTGGACCGAACCGTGTTGGCCAATGAGCAAGTCATCGACGGCAAAGGATGGCGATCCGGCGCTCCTGTGGAAAAGCGCCAGCTCACGCAGTGGTTCTTCCGGATCACCGCCTTCGCCGACGAACTGATCGATGACCTGGACACGCTGAAGGGCTGGCCCGAGCGCGTGCGCATGATGCAGGCGAATTGGATTAGCCGGTCCACCGGACTGAAGCTGACATTCGAGCTCTCCGGCGCCCTCGCGAGCCATATCGACCCGTCCGACGGCTTGACCGTGTATACAACCCGGCCCGACACGATCTTCGGGGCCGCGTTCTGCGCCGTCGCGCCGGATCATCCCTTGGCGCAAGCCGCGGCGAAGACCGATGAGGCCGCCGCCGCCTTCATCGCCGAATGCGCCCAACTGGGCACGTCGGAGCAGGCGTTGGAGAAGGCGGAAAAAGTGGGCCATCGGCTCGCCATCGACGCCGTCCATCCCTTCGTCAATGGGCGTAAGCTGCCCGTCTACATCGCGAATTTCGTTCTGATGGAGTATGGCGAGGGCGCGATCTTCGGCTGCCCGGCCCATGATCAGCGCGATTTGGACTTCGCCCGGAAATATGGGCTCGAAATCCTCCCCGTGGTGCGCCCGTCGGGCCATGACGGACCGTTCGAAATCGGCGCCGAAGCGGAAACGGGCGACGGCGTCCTGGTCAACTCGACGTTTCTCGATGGAATGGAGGTGGCCAGCGCCCAGGCCGAGATCATCCGCCGCGCGAGCGAGGGTGGGTTCGGCGAGGCGAAGGTGAATTACCGGCTGCGCGATTGGGGCGTGTCTCGCCAGAGATACTGGGGCTGCCCGATCCCGATCATCCATTGCGACACCTGCGGGATCGTCCCCGTTCCTCGCGAGAGCCTGCCCATCGCCTTGCCGGAAACGGTCAGCTTTGACACGCCCGGCAATCCCCTCGATCGCGACGACGCGTGGCGGCTTGTTGAATGCCCGCAATGTGGGCGTGAGGCGCGCCGCGAGACCGACACCATGGACACGTTCGTGGATAGCTCTTGGTATTACGCCCGGTTTTGCGCGCCGCAGGCCGAGACGCCCACCGATCTGCCGAGCGTCGGCCATTGGCTGCCGGTCGACCAATATATCGGCGGCATCGAGCACGCGATTTTACACCTTCTCTACAGCCGCTTTTTCGCCCGGGCGATGCACGCGACCGGGCATTTGCCCGAGGAGGCTCGAGAGCCGTTCCCCAGTCTCTTCACGCAAGGCATGGTCTGCCACGAGACCTACCGCACCGACGCCGAGGGGTGGCTCTCTCCCGACCAGATCGAGCGTCGGGACGGCGGCGTTTACTCCCGCGCGAGCGGGGCGGCGGTGGAAGTCGGCCCACCGATCAAAATGTCAAAATCCAAGAAGAACGTCGTCGCTCCAGAGGAGTTCATCGAGCAGTACGGCGCGGACACCGCTCGGTGGTTCATGCTGTCGGATTCGCCGCCTGAACGGGATGTCGAATGGAGTGAGGCCGGCGTCGAAGGGGCCTGGCGCCATCTGCAGCGCGTCTGGCGCCTGGTGCTGTCGGTGGCGGGGGGCGGGCGGCCCAAAGCGCCAGCTTCGGATAGCGCTGCGCTCAAAGCGGCCCATCGCGCCGGTCATACGGTGACCGAGGACATCGCCGGCTTCCGGTTTAACCGAGCGATCGCCCGCCTCTACGAGCTCACCGGCCAGCTCGCCTCAGCCAAGGAGGACGACCCGGGCAAAGCCGAGGGGGTGCGCATCCTCATTCGGCTGATGTTCCCCTTCACGCCGCATTTCGCCGAGGAAGCCTGGCGAAAGCTCGGGGGAAAACAAACACAGATCCTCGCAAAAACAGCTTGGTTCGAGCCTGACCCCGCCTTTCTGGTGGAGGATCTGCTCACGCTGCCCGTACAGGTGAATGGGAAGAAACGGGGGGAAATTTCGGTCCCCGCCGATGCGAGTTCGGCTGAGATTGAGCAAGCCGCGCTCGCGTTAGAGGCGGTGACGAAGCAGCTCCAAGGCGGCGAACCGCGCAAAGTCATTGTCGTGCCAAAGAGGATCGTAAATGTCGTGGTTTAAGCGCAGCTCGACGCGGGCCGCCGGCGGATCTGAGGTCGGGCGCCGCGCCGTAATCGCCATGGCGTTGACCGGGGCCGTGGCGCTATCCGGATGCGGATTTGAGCCGATCGCCGCGGCCCCCACCGCTTTTGGCGAGAAAGACGTCGTGCTGTCGTCCATCAACGTCACGGCGAACAACGCGCGGTTCCGATACCGCGTGCGTCAGGAATTGCTGAAATCCGTCACGATCGACCCCGCGGCTGAGCAAAGCCTCAATGTCCGGTCGCGGATCTCCACGGCGGGCTTAGCGATCACTCAGGCTGATACGATCACACGCCGGAACATCACGGCGTCCACGGGCTACACGTTGCGCACCGCCTCCGATCGGGAGAACGCGCCCGAGCCCGTCACCGTGAGCGGCAACACCAGCGCGACGACGGCGGTCAATACGACCTCATCGCCCTTCTCGGCTGAAGTGGCGACCGAAGAAGCTGTCGAGCGCTTGGCGCTTGAAACCGCTCGGCGCGTCCTGATTGTGCTCCGGGTCAACCGGCCAGAGGTCTAACCGGGCCGCCCCGATGCCGGACCAGCGCTCCGCCCCGATCCTGTTTATTCATGGATCTGACGCCGACTATGTCGACTCTGTCGTCGCCGATACGCTTACGCGACTCCAAGCGAAGCACGGGGCCGATTTGACCCTCAAGCGGTGTGATGGCGAGGCGCTTAGGGCCGAGCCGACGATCCTGCTCGATCACTTCGCCACCTCCTCGCTTTTTGGCGAAACCCCGCTTTTGGTGGCGACGCGCTTGACCGAAAAAAACGCCAGCATCCTCGAGGCGTTCTTTGATCAGCCGCCGCCCGAAGCCATGGACGGCGCGCCCGCGCTCCTGCTGTCGAGCCACAGTTTGAAAGCGAAGTCTGCGGTTCTTGCGCGCGCGAAAGCGGCGGGCTGCCAGATGATTAAGGCCTACGCCGAACCAGCCACTGCGCAGTCCTTGCGAGACGCGCTCACCGCCGCTGGCGTCCCCACTGTAGACCGAGACGCGGTCACGGCCCTGCACGCATTGGCCGCCGACCTTCCGCCGGCCGAGGTTTCGCAAACCATCGCACTCCTCGCCCTTTACGCCGAGAACGGCTCCCTTTCCGTGAACGATGTTGAAGCCGCTCTCGGTGGCCGTGTGGGCGCGTCGGGCGGCGAGG
>JBCCTM010000341.1:0-3336 GCA_039198535.1 Pseudomonadota bacterium | reverse complement strand
TTCTTCTTGGCGTCGTCGTCGCCGAACAGCGTCTCTAAATGGGCGATGAGCGAGGCGCTGAACACAGGCTGGTAGGGCCGCAGCATCTGCACGGTGATGCGCCCCGGCTCAAACACGGGGCGATGCTCCCGCCGCTCCAGGGGGCGCGCCGAGCAGTCCACATGCAGGTGGTCAGGGCTGGTGGGGATCTCGCCGTCTCGCAGGACAATGCGATCCGCCTCAATGGCGCTGACCCGGCCGAGGCGGATCACATTCTTTACGCGGCGGAGCTGCTCCAGCTCCAGTTGGCTCACCGTGGCCGCGTGGAACATGCTGGGACGCACCGCGCGATCGATGCGGGTGAGATAGCCGACCTGCTCCAGCCCGTCGAACAGGCTCTGCAGATCGGGCGCGCTGGCCATGGTCTCAAAGCGCGCCGCTTGCGCGCCCATGGTCTGCTCGAAAAACTCCAGGCCAGGCTGGGTGTTGCCGCGGTCAAGCAGCCAGGCGTCTCGCGGCGTAATCCAACGGATCGCGTCCGGGTCGACGCCGGTTTGCAACAGCCAGAGCACGGCGTCGATGCCGGTTTTGCCCCCGCCTACAACCACATAGCCTTCCGGCGCGCGCTTCAGGCGAGGCAGCGCGTTGAGCGGCTCGAACCAGACGCCGGGCGCGATGGTGAAATTGGGCGTGTGCGTCGACGGGACCGAGGCCGTGTAGAAGGTGGCGTCCACAAATTTCTGTCTCACCGACACTTCGGTCTCCGCGCCGGAGGTGAGGCTTTTGAAGCGCCCGTCGCCCAGATATTCCGACATGGGGAAAAAGCGGACGCGGCGCGAGGGCAGAAAGCGGTCCCGCATCACGGCGTCGAAATAGGCGCACACCTCGTCCCCGGTCGCGAGGTCCAACAGGCCTTTGTTGAGCCCCATCTGGTCTTTACCGCCGCGCCCCAGCTCTTTCGAGGCCACGCCGTAAAAGGCGGAGGGCTGGTGCAGCGTGACGAAGGGATAGGCGTCGTTCCAATGCCCGCCCGGTTTGCCGCGCCTGTCCACCATCACAATGTCGGCGTCGGTCTCCGTCAGCAGCGTATCGACGAAGGCCATGCCGACGGCGCCGCAGCCGGCGATGAGGTAGTCGGTCTCAAGGCGAGCCTGGGTCATGGGCAAATTCTCCCTGTGGGGCCGTCACTGGTCGCGCTGGGGCCGCGCTTGGGCCGCGCTTGGGCCGCGCTTGGGCCGCGCTTGCTTATAACAGCGTTATGGCGGATATAACGCCGTTATGGAAAAAGGTCGCGTTTTTTCTTTCGAGGCTAACGAAGCGGACGCCGGGTCAGAGGCTCGCCCGTCTCGCGACGCCCGGGACAAGATTTTGAGCGCCGCCTCCGCCCTGTTCCTCGATGGCGGATTGAAGGCGCTCAGCGTCCGCGCCATCGCTGCGAAAGCGGGCGTGTCGACCATCGGCATCTACAGCCATTTCCAGGGCAAGCAGGGTGTGCTCGACGCGCTCTACATTGAAGGGTTCGCCCAGGTAGAGGCCGCCCTGGTCGCCGATGAGCGCGCCGCGCCGCGGGAGGCCGCGCGGGAGACGGTTCGGCGGTATTTGGACACGGCGGAGCGCTTTGAGGCCCATTACTGGTTGATCTTTGGGGAGGACAGCGTCGAGTACGAGCCCTCCACAGAGGCCCAGGCGGCGGCGGGGCGCGCCTTTGGCCGGCTCTGTAAATTGGCCGACCGTTTGTTGCGGCCGCGGCCGTCGGATGGGACGGAGAGCCGGGCTCCCACGTCAAGAGAGCGCGCTGAAGCTGAGCGCGCCGCCCTGCAGATCTGGGCGCTGACTCATGGATTTGTGAGCCTCCGCCGCAACGCGATCGCCCGCGAGATCGCGCCAGAGCGCTGGGAGCCCATGATCTTGGAGGCGGTGGATCGGCAGATCGCCGCGATCCTGGAGGAGCGCGATCCAGGAGGTGGGGGTCATCCATGATCGAGCAGGCGCGATGACGGAGGACGGGCTGCGCATCGGCGTCGATCTTGGCGGCACCAAGATCAGCGTGGCCGCCCTGGATCGTGCCAACCGCAAGCGCTTCTCCGCGCGGCGCCCGACCCCCGCCGGCGACTATACGGCGATTGTCGAGACGGTGCGCGATCTGGTCGAGGAGGCGCGGGCCGCATCGGGGATCGGCGGCGCGGACGGAGCCGCGGCGGCGCCCCAATCCGCGCCCGTGGGCGTCGGCATCCCAGGCGCGCTGGAGGCCGACGCCGCCAGCACGGTGAAGAACGCCAATTCGCAAGCGCTGATCGGCCGCCCCTTGGGAGCCGATCTTCGCGCCGCCCTCGGCGCAAAGGTGACGCTCGGCAATGACGCCGATTGCTTCACCCTGTCGGAGGCCTCCGACGGCGCGGGGGCCGGGGCCGGCGTGGTGTTCGGCGTGATCCTCGGCACGGGCGTCGGCGGCGGCGTGGCGGTGGGCGGCCGTCCGTTGAGCGGGCCGAACCGCCTGACCGGGGAGTGGGGGCACAACCCGCTGCCGTTCCGGGGCGCCGCGGGGCCCGGGCGCGCCTGCTATTGCGGGGCGGTCGATTGCATCGAGGCGCATCTGAGCGGGCCGGCTCTGGCGCGGAGTTGGGCGGAAGAGGGCCACGCGCCACGCAGCGCTGAAGAGATCGCGGCAGCCGCCGAAGCGGGCGAGCGAGAGGCGCGCGCCGCCCTCGAGCGCTACGCCGACGCGCTCGCCCGGGCGTTGGCCACGGTGATCAATCTGCTTGACCCCGAGGTGATCGTCCTGGGCGGCGGGCTCTCCAACATCGACGCGCTCTATCGGCTCACCCCGGCGCGTTGGGGCGCCCATGTGTTCCACGCCGGCGCGGGGCCCGCTCAGGTCAAAACGCGGCTTTTGAAGAACCGATGGGGCGATGACAGCGGCGTCCGTGGCGCGGCGTGGCTGGCCGGGGCCGGCGACGGGACCGCTTGAAAGGCGCGCTCCCGCGAGACCCGCGAAAAGAGGCCCGTGAACAGACGCGCGATATATTTACCGCTCCAACGCCGCCCCATGTAAGTGCGGCGTTCTGCGTTGTTTTGCATGGAGTTTCTCCGACCCATTCAAGGGTGGACGCGTACGCCGATAAGAGAAGCGCGCGCCGCATTCGGGGAAGATCACATGTCCAAGACTTACCGGCCGACAACGAGCCGCCGCGATGACATCATCACGGCGGAGGCGTTCGAGCGATTTCTGAAAACCCGCGGCGGAGATGATCAGGTCACGCTGTTGAACGGCGCGGGCTTGGTGTCGCTCGGCTCCGGCGAAGACACGCTCCAAGCGGCGGGCCATGTGCGCCGCGTGGACGCCGGGGGCGGCGATGA